>CBRG010000121.1 GCA_000470535.1 Streptomyces sp. AW19M42 | reverse complement strand
CCGCCCGGCTCCTGGTCACCGCGCTCACCGGCGCCTACCTCCGCACCGCCGGCCGCCCGCTCGTGCACGCCGCGCTGAACCCGTCGCCCCCGCTCACCCAGCGCGCCGTCGGCGGCGGCATCCGGGCGATGATCCCGCTCCAGGCCGCCCTCGCCGCCCGCGCCGGAGCCTCCGGCACCGCGCTCGCCGTCATGGGCCTCGTCCCGCTCGCCCGCAGCCTCGCCCGGAAGGTGAGCCCCACATGACGATCCGCCTCGGATACGGCACCAACGGACTCACCGACCTCCGCCTGGGCGACGCCCTCGGCCTCCTCTCGGACCTCGGCTACGACGGGGTCGGCCTCACCCTCGACCACATGCACCTCGACCCGGTGGGCCCGGACCTCCTCGTCCGCACCCGCCGGGTCGCCGCGCGGCTCCAGGAGCTGGGACTCGGCGTCACCGTGGAGACCGGGGCCCGCTACGTCCTGGACCCGCGCCACAAGCACGGCCCCTCCCTGCTCGACCCGGACCCCGAAGCCAGGGCCGCCAGGACCGGGCTGCTCGTGCGGGCCGTCGACGTCGCCGCCGAACTGGGCGCCCACGCCGTGCACTGCTTCAGCGGCGTCATGCCACTGGGCACCGACGCCGGGACCGGCTGGGAACGGCTGACCGCCGCCCTCGCCCCGGTCATCGACGCGGCCGAACGAGCGGGGGTGCCGCTGGCCATCGAGCCCGAACCCGGACACCTCCTCAGCCACCTCTCCGACTTCCACCACCTGCGCGCACTGTGCGGAGAGCCGGAGCCACTCGGACTCACCCTCGACATCGGCCACTGCCAGTGCCTGGAGACCGAAACGCCCGTCGACTGCGTACGCGACGCGGCCCCCTGGCTGCGACACGTCCAGATCGAGGACATGTGCCGAGGCATCCACGAACACCTTCCCTTCGGTGACGGCGAGATCGACTTCCCGCCCGTGCTCGCCGCCCTCGACGCCCTGGGCGACAGCGGATACCAGGGGCTCACCGTCGTCGAACTGCCCCGCCACTCCCACGCGGGACCCGAACTCGCCCAGTCCTCCATCGCGTTCCTGCGCAAGCACGGTCCGTCGGGCCTCAGCGCGCCGAAGGGAGCCACGTCATGCCCATGACCTCGCCGGACGCCCCGCTGCTGAGCCGCGAGGAACTCGACGCACAGCTCGGGGGCGGCGCACGCGCCTGGCTCGACGAAGCCCTCGCCGAGGCCGCCCACGCCGCCGCCCACCCGGACGCCGGACCCTCCGCCAACGCCTACGCCGTCCCCCCGTGGGAGCTGCGCTTCGCCGCGGCCGGCCGGCACTGCGGACTCGAACGCGCCGACTCGGTGCGCGCCCTGCTGCTCACCGAGGCCCGCGCCGGACTCGACGCGGTGACCCGGCTCTACGAACAGGGCACCGCCGCCGAACGGCGGGCCGTGCTGCTCACCCTGCCCGCGCTGGACCTCGGCGCCACCGCCACGGCCCTCGTCGAGGACGCCCTGCGCGCCAACGACACCACGCTGATCGCCGCCGCCGTCGGCCCGTACGCCGGCGAGCACCTCGATCCGCACAACTGGCGCCACGCCGTCCTCAAATGCCTCTTCACGGGCGTCCCCGTCGACGCCGTCGACCAGCTGGCCCGGCGCGCCCGCGGCGACGCGGAACTCGCCCGGATGCTGGGCGACTACGCGGCCGAGCGCATCGCGGCGGGCCGCCCCGTCCCCGCCGGCCTGCACCGCGTACTCGCCCTCACGGCCCCTGGTCCCGCCGCCCCCACGGCCTCAACGGCCCCATCGGAGGAGTCCTGATGCGCATCTTCGACCCCCACATCCACATGACGTCCCGCACCACGGACGACTATCAGGCGATGTACGACGCCGGGGTCCGGGCGCTCGTCGAACCCTCCTTCTGGCTCGGCCAGCCCCGCACCTCGCCCGCCAGCTTCTTCGACTACTTCGACGCGCTGCTCGGCTGGGAGCCGTTCCGCGCCGCCCAGTACGGCATCGCGCACCAATGCACGCTCGCCCTCAACCCCAAAGAGGCCAACGACCCGCGTTGCGCCCCCGTCCTGGACGCCCTGCCGCGCTACCTCGTCAAGGACTCCGTCGTCGCCGTCGGCGAGATCGGCTACGACTCCATGACCCCGGCCGAGGACCACGCGCTGGCCGCCCAGCTCCAGCTCGCCGCAGAGCACGGGCTGCCCGCACTCGTCCACACCCCACACCGCGACAAGCTCGCCGGACTGCGCCGCACCATCGACGTCGTACGCGAATCCCACCTCGCCCCGGAACTGGTGGTGCTCGACCACCTCAACGAGACGACGGTGAAGGACGCCTTGGAGAGCGGCTGCTGGGCCGGCTTCTCCATCTACCCCGACACCAAGATGGACGAGGACCGCATGATCGCCGTCCTCAAGCTGCACGGCACCGAGAGGGTCCTTGTCAACTCCGCCGCCGACTGGGGCAAGAGCGATCCGCTGAAGACCCGAAGCGTGGGCGACGCGATGCTGGCCGCCGGCTTCACCGAGGACGACGTCGACCAGGTGCTGTGGCGCAACCCCGTCGCCTTCTACGGCCAGAGCGGCCGCCTCCACCTGGACACCGCCGCCCCCGAACCGCTCCACGAGGGCAACTCCATCCTCCGCGGCGGGGAGTGAGGCCATGCGCTTCCGCCACCCCGACGGCTCCGTCGTCCACCTCGCGTACTGCACCAACGTCCACCCGGCCGAGAACCTCGAAGGCGTCCGCGCCCAACTGCGCGACCACTGCGAACCGGTACGCAAACGGCTCGGCCGCGACCGCCTCGGCATCGGCCTCTGGCTCGCCAGGGACGCCGCCCGCACCCTGATCAACGACCCCGCGCAACTGCGCTCCCTGCGCGCCGAACTCGACCGCCGGGGACTCGAAGTCGTCACGCTCAACGGCTTCCCGTACGAGGGATTCGGCGCCGAAGAGGTCAAGTACCGGGTGTACAGACCGGACTGGACGGACCCCGAACGCCTCGCGTACACCACCGACCTCGCCCGGCTCCTCGCCACGCTCCTCCCCGACGATGTCACCGACGGCACCATCTCCACCCTGCCCCTCGCCTGGCGCACCCCGTACACCGGCGACCCCGACGCGGCACGCATCGCACTGGCCGCGCTCACCACCCTCGGGGAACGCCTCGACGCGCTGGCCGAACTCACGGAGAAGTCCATCCGGATCGGCCTCGAACCCGAACCCGGCTGCACCGTCGAGACCACCGCCGACGCCATCGCACCCCTCACCGCCATCGGCCACCCGCGCATCGGCGTCTGCGTCGACACCTGCCACCTCGCCACCTCCTTCGAGGACCCCGACACCGCACTCGACGCGCTCACCGCCGCGGGCATCCCGGCCGTCAAGGCACAGCTCTCCGCCGCCCTGCACGCCGAACACCCCCACCTCCCCGAGGTACGCACCGCGCTCGCCGCGTTCGCCGAACCCCGCTTCCTCCACCAGACCCGCGTCGCCACCGCCGCCGGGCTGCGCGGCACCGACGACCTCGACGAGGCGGTCAGCGGCGAGACCCTGCCCGACAGCGCCCCGTGGCGCGCCCACTTCCACGTCCCCCTGCACGCACCGCCCGCACCACCGCTCACCTCCACCCTCCCCGTGCTCCGGTCCACGCTGACCCGCCTGGTCGGCGGGGCGCGGCCGCTCACCCGGCACCTGGAGGTCGAGACGTACACCTGGCAGGCGCTCCCGGCGGAGCTGCGCCCCAGGACCCGTGCCCAGCTCGCTGACGGCATCGCCGCCGAACTGACCCTCGCCCGCGACCTCCTGGTCGACCTCGGCCTCAAGGAGCTGCCATGACCACCGCAGGGACGCCCGCCGGTACGGACGGCTCACCCACACCGCTCCTCGTCCTCGACGTCGTCGGGCTCACCCCCCGACTCCTCGACCACATGCCGCACCTCAAGGCCCTCGGCGGGACCGGCACCCACGCCCCGCTCGGCACCGTGCTCCCCGCCGTGACGTGCGCCGCCCAGTCCACCTTCCTCACCGGCACCACCCCCGCCGAGCACGGCATCGTCGCCAACGGCTGGTACTTCCGCGAGCTCGGTGACGTCCTCCTGTGGCGTCAGCACAACGGGCTCGTCGCGGGCGACAAGCTCTGGGACGCGGCCCGCCGCGCCCACCCCGGCTACACCGTCGCCAACATCTGCTGGTGGTACGCGATGGGCGCCGACACCGACTACACCGTCACCCCGCGGCCCGTGTACTACGCCGACGGCCGCAAGGAGCCCGACTGCTACACCCGGCCGCCGGCCCTCCACGACGAGCTCACCGAGAAGCTCGGCACCTTCCCCCTCTTCCACTTCTGGGGCCCCGGCGCCGACCTCGTCTCCTCCCAGTGGATCATCGACGCGACCCGGCACATCATCGACACCCGCCACCCCGACCTCGCCCTGTGCTACCTCCCGCACCTCGACTACGACCTCCAGCGCTTCGGCCCCGACGACCCGCGCGCCTTCAAGGCCGCGGCCGACCTCGACCGGGCCGTCGCCCCGCTCCTGGAGGACGCCCGCCGCGAGGGCCGCACCGTCGTCGCCCTCTCCGAGTACGGGATCACCCGGGTGGAGCGGCCCGTCGACATCAACCGCGCCCTGCGCCGCGCGGGACTCCTGGAGGTCCACACCCAGGACGGCATGGAGTACCTGGACCCGATGGCCTCCCGGGCCTTCGCCGTCGCCGACCACCAGATCGCGCATATCTACGTACGCCGTCCCGAGGACCTCGAAGCCGCCCGCGAGGCGCTCGGCGGCCTCCCCGGCATCGAGCAACTCCTCGACGACGAGGGCAAGAAGGCACACGGCCTCGACCATCCGCGCTCCGGCGAACTGGTCGCCGTCGCCGAGCCGGACGCCTGGTTCACGTACTACTACTGGCTGGACGACGCCCGCGCGCCCGACTTCGCCCAGCTCGTCGAGATCCACCGCAAACCCGGCTACGACCCCGTCGAACTCTTCATGGACCCCCAGGACCCGTACGTCCGGGTGAAGGCGGCCACGGCCGTCGCCCGCAAGAAGCTCGGCATGCGCTACCGCATGGCGGTCGTCCCCCTGGACCCGTCACCCATCCGGGGCAGCCACGGCCGCCTCCCCCTGAGCGACGAGGAAGGGCCGCTCATCCTCTGCTCCACCCCCCACGCGTTCAGCGGCCCGGTGCGGGCCACCGAAGTGAAGTCCCTGCTCCTCACGCTTGCCGGCCTCGCATGAGATCGGTCCGTGCACAGTCCTGTGGGCTTCTTCGAGAAAGAGAGAGACCGTGACCGAGTACAACGACGAAACCGGAACCGCCAGCGCCCTGCGCCGCACCCTCGGTGTCGACCGCCGCCGCTTCCTCAGCACCTGCACCGCCGCAGCGGCGACGGCGATCGCCGCGCCCGTACTCGGCGCGTCGCCGGCCTTCGCCCAGTCCTCCTCCCACCGGGGCCACGGCCACGGTCATGACCACGAGCACGGCCACGGCCACGGCCAGGATCTGGTTCCGGCGTCGAAGCGGGGAATCATCCTGTACACCGTGCGCGACGCCACGGCCCGGGACCCGCTGAGCACCAGCCTTCCCTCGGGCTTCCGGGCGGTCTTCAAGGAGCTGGCCCGCTACGGCTACAAGCAGGTCGAGTTCGCGGGGTACGGCCAGCACGCCAACGCACCCGGCGGCAGCAACCTCGAAACGGTGGAAGGCGCGAAGCTGCTGCGCTCGTGGCTGGACGAATACGGTCTGCGCGCCCAGGGCAACCACGGCTTCATCCCGGGGTCCTGGCCGCTGAGCCAGAGCGACCAGGACGAGTTCAAGCGGCACCTCGACATAGCGAACATCCTCGGCATGGACCACATGGGCACCGGTGGCGACCCCACCGGCAGCGACTACCGCGCCGACTGGGACGTGGCCGCCGACAAGTGGAACTCGCTGGGGAAGATCGCTCATCGCGCGGGCATCAAGCTGTACACCCACAACCACGACGCGGCCTACGGCTTCCTGCTCGACAGCGGTCCGCTGGACGATCAGGGGCGGCCCACCCGCAGCTCCGGCGTCCGCAAGCTCGAATACTTCCTCAAGGTCACCGACCCGAAGACCGTGTGGCTGGAGATGGACATCTTCTGGGCGCATGTCGCTCAGTACAAGTTCCACACCTACACCACGCGTGACGGATCGCAGCGGGAGAACGTCTTCGACCCCGCGGCACTGGTCAGCCGCCACAACAAGCGCTACCCGCTCTTCCACGCCAAGGACGGCGTGGTCAGCACGACCAACGGCGACGGCTACGAGATGGTCCCCTTCGGCACCGGGGTCATCGACTACCGGACGTTCTTCAGCCGCGTCGGGGAGACGAACTACCGCAACCCGATGATCGAGCAGGACACCGCACCGAGCTCGACAGACCTCGCGCAGTCCCTGAAGCAGGCCCGGATCAGCTACCAGGGGATGGCTGCGCTGCGCAAGTAGCACCACCCGCGGGGCCCGCCCCGCGGCGCCTCGTACGCCGGGCCTCCCCGCACACCGCGCGGGGAGGCCCGGGGCCGTCGGGGACGGACCGGGCTCACCCGATCCCCTGCCGGTCGGGAAGCAGCGCGAACTCCCGCTCGGCCGCGCCCCGCACCGTCCGCTCCACCGCCTGGGTCAGCAGCGCCCGGTGCCGGACCAGCGGCTGCCGCCGGCCGGGCGGCGCCAGCAACAGGAGATCGTCGATCCCGGCCAGCAGCCGCCGGGTGACCTGCGGACTGTCCGCGGCGCACCGCCGGACCTCCTCGAACCCGAGATCCACCAGATCCGCCCACCCCGGCACGTCCTGCACCAGCCGCACGACCCCCTTGCGGTCCCGGTGGTGGACGGCGCCGAGGGGCAGGTCCACGACGGCCGCGAGGAACTGCACGATCCGGTCCAGGCACTGCACGGCGGTGGTCGGATCGTTCACCGCGGAGGACAGGGCCCGCAGTGCGATGTCCGACAACTGGCGCAGCCCGAACGCCAGGTCCTGGTGCAGCGTGCGTTCGACCCCGACGGACACCGTGTACCGCAGTGCGTGCCGGGGCGGCGCGGCCCCGCCGTGCACCGCCAGCACCGGCGTCCCCGGCACGACGAAGTCCCCGAGCCGTGGGATCAGCCGCAGAACGACGCCCTGGTGCCGCGCGGCCCGCACCAGCCGTGCCACGTTCACGTCCCGCAGCACCCCGGCCCGTCCCTCGTGCACGAGCTGCCCGCTCTCGGCGCCGAGCGGTCCCTCCTGCGGCAGTCCGGCCGGCATCCGCGCCAGTACCCGGAAGGAGTCCCTGGTGATGCGGTCGACGACGGGGCCCACCTGCATCAGACGCAGTGTGGAGCTCACATAGGCGATGAAGAGCAGCAGGCTGAGCCCGACGAGCGCGGCGGTCAGCACACTCTGCACGAACGGTACGGACGTGACCAGGTGCGGATCCGTCTCGCTCTCGTACGAGCTGAGGACCAGCAGCGAGAAGACGAACGTCGCCAGGAACACCGACAGCGTGAGCTTGCTGATCCGGCTCCGTACGAAGATCCGCACCACCCGGGGCGTGAGCTGCCCGCTCGCCATCTGCACGGCCACCAGCGAGATGCTGAAGACCACACCGATGAAGGTCATCATCGCCGAGCTGACGGTGACGACGATCTGCTTGGTGTCCTCGGCGACCGCGACCAGGTCCTTGATCTCGTCATACGCCCGCTCGTCCTGGAGGTAGCCGACGAGCTGCTCGTCGAGCGCGGAGGCGGCGAACCAGAGCACGATGGCGCAGACCAGCGTCAGGCTCGGAGCGAACCAGAAGGTCTCGCGCAGGTGCTCACGCAGCGGTGACAGGGCGCGGGGTGGCCGATAGCCGCGATCACTCATGCCGGCGAACGTAACCCGCCCCGCCCGCACCCTCGCGGACCCCGCCGCCGACCCTCCGGGCGCACTGTGCGTAGGCGGTCGGCGACGGAACGTGAGTCAGGGCGGGGCTGTGCCGTCCCGGGCTCCCGCCCGATCGGCCCGCACCCCGCTGACCTCCGAATATGCAGGTGAGGTGGACCCCGAACCCCTGGTATTGTTTTCTTTGTCGCCGCGGGAGACCGCGGCTGATCACCCAGTCCGGGTGGCGGAATGGCAGACGCGCTAGCTTGAGGTGCTAGTGCCCTTTATCGGGCGTGGGGGTTCAAGTCCCCCCTCGGACACCAGCTGGGACGTTCACGAGATCGTCCTGAAGCGTTCACGAATTACCGGTTGAGTCGTCTGACTCGCCGGTTTTTCGTCGTTCCTGGGGCCTTCGGGTCGCGTGCTCGGCTCGATGAGGGGTTGGTGCGGTGGCGGTCCGGGGGTTGCGCCTCTCACCTGCGAAAACAGGACATGCCTGTGCGACGGCTGATGGCCGTGGCGCAGGCATGTCGGGTTTTCAGAGGCTGAAGCGTGGCGGGGACGCGTCACTCACGTGGCGGAGGCTCGGCCGGGCAAGTCGGAAGCCGTGGCACCTGGGGCGGGTCGGCGTCGGACGTTTAGCTGGTGTCGGTTGCGGCGTCGTGCCCGCTGGGTTTGCGGGGCTGGATTCCCTGGTCGCGGCGGAACCGTTTGATGACTCGAAGGTTCGCCACGAAGATGATCACAGCGTTGAGCAAGGTCTGCGCCACGCGGCCGTGGGGCAGGCGGAGCTGGGGGTTGTCGATGCTGTCGAGGGCGGATTTCTTGAGGTTGCCGTTGCCACCCTCGTTCTGGCTGCGCAGTCCGGACCAGGCTTCCTGCCATAGAGGAGTGAACAGGGGGTACTTCTGACGCCACTTGGCCAGCACGGTGCCCGGGACGGTGATGCTCTGGCGGGTGCAGATGTGGGGGTGGGCGCCGATGTCCCGCTTGGGCTTGGGGATGGCGGGCAGGGCGGCCGGGTTGCGGATGGTGGGCGCGTCGAGGTCCACGATGGTGGACGGCCGTGGTTGGGGGCGGCGGTAGCAGGTGACGGTGGCGTGTGGTCCGAGGGCCGGGCAGTGCTGACGCTGGTCGCCTGCGGGCCCGTACTCCTTGACCTTGGTCTGGTAAGGTTTTCGGCCCAGGATCAAGCTGAGTGCGTGGGCACGCTCCTCGTCCGTGCTGCTGTTGATGTAAGTGGTGCCTGCGGTGACGAGCGGAGTGGGCATCAGCGGGCAGTAGAACTCGCCGCCGACCAGCTGCATGCCGCGGAAGTCCCCTTGTCGGTCGACCTTGTCGTCGTTGTAGTGCTTCACCGAATTGAGTCCGAGCTCGAGCAGCTGCAGATGCAGGTTGCGGGCCTTGGCCTGGGAGATGCCCCGGTCGGCGCAGAAGAGGTCTTTGACCAGGCCTCGCTCAAAGGCCGGCTGGATGGCGCGCAGGGCGGCCGGGCCCGGTTCGGTGCCCGGGGTGTGGAGGATCATGCCGAGGCAGACGGCTGGGTAGGCGCCGGCGAGGTCGCCATGGCCATGGCCGGGGAACGCGGCCATCATCGCGTAACGGAACTCCTTCTTCTTTTCCTTCTTCTCCGGCGTCTTGGTCTCCTGCTGTGCCGGTTTGGTCTTGCGAGTCACAGGCTTGCTAGCTGCGCCGCGCCGGGTGCCTGTGTTCGTGGGCGCCTTAGTTCCGGCGGGCTGCACGGGCCGCTTCCCCGTTCCTCCCTTCACGTACGTCCCAGCGGTGATCTCAAGCGAGTCCCGGTCCTTGTGGTAGTCCGGCGCTTTGCCCCAGACAGAAACCGGAGTGTCGTCGACCGCGATATGGCCAGGCCAGCGAGCGAAATCGCCGCTGCGGTAGGAGGCCATGACCGGCGCGAGGATCAGGTCCTGGGCGATGGCTTCCAGATTGCGCACGGTGTCTTGGTTGGCTCGGGCGTTCCACTGGCGCCGGATCTTTTTCGCCTCGCTGAGCGTCAGCCGTCGGCGACGGTCGTGCGGCGCCGGATCGAGACGCTTAGTCATCGATGTCCAGGACCGGTAGACCCGCTTCGACATTGCGTACTGCTGGTGCGCGATGTGGTCGATCTCTTCTCTGGCGACGCCGTCAGGGATGTCCAGGTCGATGTCGGGAACGTCGAGGAGGGCCTTGGCCCCGGGAGACAGCGCAAAGAACAGCGTTTCCCAGGCATCGTCGATGTTCGCGCTCTTGCCCATGTACTGCGACAGGATCAGGCCGATCAAAACCGTGCCGAACGGGAAGCCCTTCGGCCCCCGCTTGTGGTCGTCGGCAGGGAGGCGCTCCAGCGCGCCGCTGTTGCGGACCAGATCGAAGATCTCGTACACCACACGGTCGTTGAGTGTGCGGCCAGGAGCCCGTGGTGCGGGGCGTAGGGCGAGGCCGGTGCACCGGCAAGGTTTGTTCTCCGGGTTCTTCCTGCTCATGCCGCTACTCCCCGGAACAGATCGGATGGCTCTGCTTCGGACACGTCGTGGAGGAAGACGAGGTAGCGCGAGAGGCTGTGCAGTGTCGCGAGGCCCGACGCTTTGAGGGTCACCTGCAGTGGAATGCCCGCGTTGAGTAGACCGACGAGCCAGGTGGTGCGCAGCCGCTGGGACTGCAGCACTGCGCCGTCGCAACGGCCGATGAGTCGTGGGTACTTGGCGAGCCAGTCCGATGCGATGTGCTTGCTGGTGCGGTTCTGCCAGTCCGGCCGGAAGACGTACGCGTCGGCCGGGATATCCGCGGCCTGCGCCAGCAACAGTTCCTCGTAGGCGTAACGGCACACGACGGTACGTGGCCGACGCCCGTGGATCTTGACCAGCGCCCGCCCGGTCGGGCCTTCGCTGATGTCCTGCCCCTGAACGTACACAAGGTCCTCGACGGCGAGGCCGCACCCGATACCAAGGCAGAACAGCAGGCAGGCGTTGCGGCGCTGGGCCTCGGTGGGCAGGCTCTGCGCCCAGATCAGCCAGTGGGCGACTTCCGACGGCGGGTAAGGGGCCACCGCTGGGTGTGCCGGCTGACGCCATCCTCGATCAAACGGAAATGGAAGTCCGATGACCAGCCACCCGTTGCGCAAGGCGCTGGAGCACGGCATGAAGAACACCCAAACCGCCACCTACGACTGGATGTATGACGGCGTCGCACGGCACGGCGCCATGGAATGGACGTTGAGATCCGAGGACGTCGCCGGACTCATTCGCATCATCTCGGCGTTCGAAGTGCCGCCGCCCGGGGATGACGGTCTCGCGCTATTCGAGCTCCTAGGCCACGCCTGTGACCGGGAAAACCGCTGCTCGGAGGAGGTCACCTTCACCGGTGGCATGCCTGAGCCAGACGGGCTGGATAAACTTGTAGATCAGCTCTTCGCAACCGTTGAGGCGCTGAACGTGGACGACCTTCTCCCCTTGGGGGCGCGCTGATTATTTCGTACGGATCAGCCACTCGAAGGCCGACAGACGAGCGGCTCCCCCTCCACTGCCGAGGGGGCAGGAGCGCCGTTTCACCAGCTGCAGGCATCGACGATCAGACTCGTTTGACCGGGGGAAGGGCAGCGTTCCAACGGTGCACTGAGCACTCCGTGATGGGCCGGAGCCGCGTCCGTCCGACGAGGGCCACGGTTGAGCGGGACCAGGCGTCCGGGATCCAGCCATCGACGCACTCTCGATCAACCCAGCGAGCTCAGGAATGGTGGGGCGGCTGAGCACTGGCAAGCGAGGCGCCACGACGGCCAGACGTCTCCCATCATCGCGCCCGCCCGCCAGACGGCGAATGACCTGCTCACACGCCCCCCGAATGCGGCACTCAGCCCTTGGCATCGCCAGACCGACCGTCGAGAAAAGCACAGGCAGCAGCTGATGGACCACCTATCGCGTTGACGAACGCTATGTGAGTGGGCGGCACGGCGGAGTCGAATTTGTAACCACTGTTAAACGTGGGATTTCTGACGCGCGAGAGGTTGGCGCAAAGTGGTATCCGCCTATTATTAGCGTCAATGGAATACTCGCACCGTGAATCTGACGGCTCTGCGATTCCTCTTGTCCCCGGTTACTAGCTGGCGAGCAATGAAGGCGGTCCGCACCTCAGGGTGGGCACTTTCGTTCGATTCTGCATGGCGGGCGACTCGGGCCAGCACGCACCCTGACGAGCTAGTTTTCCAGCGGCATGGCCACAATGCCCCCTCTCCACCAGGACCGTCCCCATAGATCGCGCGCTCCGCAGGGCAGGAGATCCACGGTGATCGAGGGAAGCGATTGGACTTGCCCGAGCCGGGGAATTGTTGATCTTTTGCAGGAGGTAATCGGAGCGGAATCGCGTAGCGGTGTAACTGATGGCTCTTCCTGTCTTGTATAGCGGATGGTTCGGGGAACCTGTGTCTGATGCCGTGGATCTCTCCATGGTCGCCAGCAGCGCACTGCCGGCGATCTTCACCTTCTTCTTCCAGCGAGTGGAATCACTGCTGTCCCGCTCGCGCGCCGGCGGGACGAGCTCCCCGGAAGCGCCGCCGGAATCTCCTCCACAACTCGTGGGCACGCTCCAGCTCCCCTTGGACGCCGATCCCGGACGACTGAGCTCCAGCACAACAGCACTCGAAGCGCTCGCCCTGAGCCTGGCGCTCTACGAACGCGGTTCCGCGCCGATCACCTCCTCCGACCCGCTGCTGCTGCAGACGCTGGGCAGGGTGCGCGAGGTGCTTGAGAACGTGTACGGCCAGCGCTTTACGTTCGAGGGTGAGCAGCGTGCAGCGTCCGGCCCCGTCACGGAGCACCGCTACGACCGCGTGTCGGGCGAGGTCGTCGGACTGGAGGCGCAGGAGACCATCCGCGGCCAGGCCACGTCCGTTATACATGCGAAGTCCGTGGAGCGGGGAGCAAAGGTGGTCGGGATGAAGGCGCGCAACATCGAGGCGAGCGACTGACCCAGCGCTGGACGCCTCCTCGCGCACAAGCGGTGAGGGACTGCAGTCCATCCCTGCCACCGGTCGTAGAAACCCATCCCGATCCCGTCCGCTTCGCTGGACGCCAGGAGTTCACGCATGCCCTTTCCCGCCAGTGACACCCCCACACCCGCTCTGGCCACTGAAGAACTTGATGCCGTGACAAGTCCGGACGCCCTGGCGGAGCTTCAACTAGGGCGGCAGGGACCGGCAGTGGGCGATCCGGTTACCAGCCCTGTTCTTCCTCAGCGCGCTACTGAGGAAGAACAGGTGAGGGACGTACCGACGGCTGAAATTCCGCCCGCCGACCACACGCCAGTCTTGGCGGAACAGCCAGCCTCCGCCTCCGCAGAGGAAGTGCATCCGGGCACCGAAAACGAGGCTCAAGCACCGCCCACGCGTGCGGTTCGCCACGTCGAAGTCCATGCCGACCACAACGACGGCACGCTGGTGGGGCAGTGGTTCGAAGCAGTCCAACGACACAGCGGGGCCGAGTTGGCGTCCCCGTGGGTCGATGAGCAGCTCTCGGACTACGTTCCGATCGAGGGAGAAGCCGAGACCGTCGAGTTTCTACGCAAGAACAAGGTTCTGGTCCTCGTCGCCGACAGGCTGGGAAGCGGACGCTGGACGGCTGCCTTGCGTCTACTGCGCTTGGTGGACGAAGAGCTGACCTTGCGCCGGGTACGCCGCGATCCGGGCGATGGTTTCAGCATGGAAGGTCTGCGCGGCAAGAAGAACACCGGCTGGATCCTGGACCTGCGGGCCACCGACGAGCACATGCCGAGCAGTTGCGAATTCGGTCTGGAGCTCCTCACCACCGCCGACCTGGAGGACGACGACTCGTACTTGGTCGTCCTCATCGGCACCGACTTGTGGAACACCATTGGCCACGATGTCGGCGAACTCGCCCGGGTGCCCAAGGTGTCCGACCTGCCTGATCTGTTCGTTGAGGCTCTGAGATCGGCCGGCTCCACGAAGCCCGAGTTGCTGGCCAGTCACCATCGTTTCGCCAAGGATGTACCTCGGCTGCTTCCCGGACAGATCAGGGACTGGGCGCGGACGCTCGCGCTCAGCGAGTCCCAGTACCTGGCCACCATCGGGGCGCGTGAACTCGACGGCGACGGCGTCGACATCATCACCACAAATGCCACGCATGCCCTGTCCGGCTGGATGGACGTCCTGGGCGAATGGCACGCGCACGCCAACCGAACCAGCTACGACCGCAACTATCTGCTCCTGGTCGCGGTGTACGACGGGGCGCCCATCGACGGCGTGCACACCAAGATCGCCTCTCTGGCCGCAGGCCTCGGTGAAAAAGGGGAGCGGGCGGACTCGCTGTCCGGGCAGCAGGGGCCGGGCCTGATCCAACTCGCCCGGCAGATCGAGGCGGAGCCGCTCTCGGACGGCTCCGTGCGCTTCCCTGGCCCCGGCTTCGCCGAAGCGGCGGTGCGGTACTTCTGGCGGGACCGGCCGGAACTCATCGACGCGTTCACTAAGTGGACCGCGCGCCTGTGTCTGGAGCTCAAACACCCACAGGGAACGGAACTCGCCGCCCGGATGGCCCCCTGGGTGCTCCACCACGTCCAGGCCACAAGGACTACCGTGCTGCTGCGCCTGGTGGTCACCGGCTGGGCCGAGGACAAGAACCTCACCCCGCACGCCCACGCGCTCCTGGTGGCGGCCAGCCTTGACCCGCTGGTGGGCGAGCTGACGCGCAAGGCCACACGCAAGTGGACAACCGATCAGAACACCCCCGCGGGCCTCCGCGGGACCTTGGCGGGTGTCTTTGAAAGCCTTGCTCCGGCGTACCCGCAGAGTTCACTGCGGCGGCTGGGAGAACTCGCGCTCTCCCGCGAAACAACCGTTGCGGCGGCAGTCGGCAAGGCCATCAATAGCCTGTGGAGCAATGACGAACTGCACCCCAAACTGCACTCGCTCCTGACCACTTGGTTCGCTAGTACCGACCAGTCCCTGCGCAGCGCCGCCGCCAGTGCCTTCATGAACCTGACACTGCAATGCGACGAGAACGGCCGTCCGACACTTCTTGGCGAAGCCGACGGACCACCCCCCGGCTGGGTCATCGACGGCTGGCGTACGGCACTGGAAGCCCAGAGCCCCACACCCTTGGCCAGACAAGCATGCATCGCCTGGTTGGACGCCGCCGCAGCGCACGGCCAGGTGGCGGAGCCCGTCATGACCACGTTGGTGCGGGCCGTGCATGACGTCCCCTCCCACGACCTGCGCGGCCAGAGGTTCTTGAACCTGGTGCGGCTGGCCGAGCAATGGATTCTCCGGAGCACTGCCCTCGACGAAGAAGGCCGTGAGCGGTTCCGTACGGACCTGGTGCGCCGCGCGGAGCTCGCCGACCCGCTTCGCCTCCGCCCTCAAGGTGACGTACCAGGTGCTTAGGCGCCGCTCCGCCGCCGCCCGCCGCGGCCCCATCGACCTCGCATTTACCGTCACAAGCTCGGAGGGCGGCTATCGCCTCGAAGTCCGAACCGAGGGCTTGTGGACTAGACGCTGGCGCACTCGCCATCACGATCCGGCAGCAGCCGCCGCCTCCCACGTCATCGACCAGGTAACCCAGTTAGCCAAGGACACATCGGTCCTTGCCCATGCCGAGTTGCAGTACCGCGCGAACAGACGCCTGGGTCTGCCCGTCGACCTGCCCTGCACCGGTGTACGCGTGCGGTGGGCAAGCGTCCGCATCCACGCGCGGCCCGAGGATCTCCTCGACGCACAGGCCCACGAGCGCGCGGCGGCCGCAGCACGCTCCAGAAGAGAAGAACAGCAACACCGGCTCAACCAGTACGCCGACTTCCGGGACCTCCTGCGCGAGGACCCGACCCTCGCACTGGCGCAACTGCTCCTGGAGAACCCTGCATCAGTCGCGTCCGGAGTGTCCGGCCTCCTCAACGAGATCGCCGGCTATGTGGCGGCATCCTCCCCCGGGGCAAAGTGGGTACAGACGGCGCGTCTCCTGGAAGGAGCCCTCGGTGAACTGAAGCCGGACGCCAAACAGTTCATCGTCGACCGCTTCTGCACAGCCCTCCTGGAATTCGGAGTCAAAGAGACAGCCGACCACCTGCGTGCGGTCCACCGCGTCCCCGGACCTGAACACAGCGCCGCCCTACAGCCGAACACACCCTCAAAAACCGGGTGACATGGACCAGGTACCTACGCGCCTGGGCTCGAAGGAAGCGATTCGCCCCCGAACAGCTCGGCGCCTACGTCGCCGAGCACGCCTCGGGCTCCCGGATCTCCTCCGAAGCCAACGAGTCATTGAGGCCCTGGACGAAGAGCTTCGCTTCCTCCGACAACCGCGCGAATCCCTCCGCCGTGCGCCGGAAGGCGCCGAGAGCGGCGCTGAGGTCACCGTCGTCCTCCCGAATGGCCCGCAACAGTGCGGCAAGTGATGAGAGGACCTCCCGAAGCATTGAGGCCTGCAACGATCCGGCATCGGACATGTCCTCGTCGATCCGGGTCATCTCGCGGTGGACCCGGGCGCCGGCCGAGGTTTGCTGGTATAGGCAGTCCCGCTGCAGATACTCCTCGGGCATCATGGTGTACCGGGTGTTGTGAATACGGTCCACGTTTCGCCAGCCGTACATGTCTTCGAGCAGGCCCTCGACCGCCGGAAGGGCCTCCAGTAGATCCGGTTCAATCGTAAGCTCGTCCTGGACCCGCTGCCTGATCTGCGCCGTGCTGAGGTGGACGCCGAGTCGGGCCTCCTCGTCTAGCAACACATCCAGAACCAAGCGATAGAACAGTGTCTTCTCGTGGTTGAGGTAGGCGACGATCTTCATACGTCCGCCGAATGCGGCCATGTGTGCGCTACTCCCGCCCCATGGTTGCAAACGCATCGAGCTCCTTAGATACCACCAGGCGCCGCTTGCGCTGCTGAACTCTCGTTCACGGAGGGTGCAGCGGGTTCGGGCTCTGGTTCCCAAGTTTCCTATCGGTGGAGTGACCCGCTGCCTGTCAACAGCACCAGCAATAGAGCGTCGGTAAAGGCGTTTACGGGTCTGACCGGCATATGGCGAGGGCGTTCCCCGCCCCCTACGCTCCAGTCGTAGCGCAGGATCACTTGCGCGACGCATAGTGACGCCACAAACAGCGCGGGCGATCTGCTCCGACCGTGGCCTCACCGGCCCGCGTCCGGCCAGTACGCTGGCCGTGTGGTCAGCTGTCGTTGGGATCCTCGGCCATTTCTCGGTCGATACCGTGCTGGGCGCTGTCCTGCAGTGCCTTGTAGAAGCGGTCAACGACGGAACCGCGTGGAAGCCCAGCGCGGATGTGCTTAGCCCGCTGTCTGATGTCGATGTCCTCGGCGTAGGGCTCACCGGGTGTTCCCCACCGGACGCCGCTGAAGACGGCGGAGTGGAGACTACTGCCGGTGCGGCGGAGCGCGGCTTCGGAGATCCGTGATGCTGATTTCAGCATCACCGCCACGATGTCGTCCGCACGGTCCCAAATGATGCTCTGGGGTAGCTTGCTCAGCAGCGGGGCAGCGGCCTCGATGATCTGGCTGTTGCCGGTCTCGTAGGGTTCAAGCAGGAGGCAAAGGACTGGTTCGTCGGCGTGGTCTGCGATCGTCCAGAAGAGGTCCGGGGCATGCATGTCACGGCGCCACGGTTTCTCCCGTGGTTCTGCCAGCCATTCTCGAACTGACCGCAGCAGGTCCAGGCGTGCTGGGCAGGCGGTGAAGGGCAGGGGAGCGCTCCAGTGGAAAGGCAAAGGATCGCCGCCTTCGGGGATTTCCTCCCATTGCTCAACGCGTGCGCGCAGAAGTCGTACCGCGGCTTCAGCGTCTGTCTCGGCGATGTGAGCGAAGAACTGCTGCACGGTGTGGTCATTCAGCGTCGGCAGAGCGGTGCATTGGGCCAGGAAGAACTCCCGCTGAGGATCAGTGAGATCACGCCAGGACAGAAGGCCGTGCGTGGTGAAGGCCCACCAGAGCTGGTGAGGCACCGTTCCGCTTTTGCCGAATGGCACGGACGTAAGTAGCTTCAGTGCCGTGTCCCTCGAAGTCCTTAGCATGGACACGGCCATACTGAGGACTTCGGCTCGCACCATGGGATCGGTGTGCCCCGTGAGGGAGCGGGCGAGTGCCAGTGCGCCGGTTTCCTGCATGGCGGTTTGCGGGATGAACTCCTGGAGCGCTCGCGTGGCGGCCCAGACATCCGCTGGTCTGCCGTCGGTCACGAGTTGCCTGCAGATCTCCATGGCACGTGGCATGTCTTGCTCGAAGGAGGCACGTAGCACGGTGGGGAGGACCATACGGACCGCGTCCTCCTGGGCGCCGGTCAGCCGCTCAAGAAGGGCAGGGACGAGTTCCGGGACCTGTGTTACTGCCTCCTGAACGAACATCACCACTCCCTGGGAGTGCCGGTCGAGAACGTTGTGTCCGCTCTCCACAAGGGAGACGAGAAGAGCGGCGACCGCGTCGGCGGGTCGGCTACTCAACTCGTGCAGGACTTCGAGGCGTCGCGCCTCCCAAGACTTCTGGGTGCTTTCCAGGCTTTCGTCGTCAACGGATCCAGGCAGCAGAGCCTCGTCGTACGCGTCGGTGTTCAGCAGGACTGCCAGGCGGTGCTCAACACGGTCGGGTAGCGCGTCGATAACGCGCTGTGCCGCCTCACGGACCGGGGCCGGCCCGTACCTGGCACTCCAGCTCAGCGAGCGTCTGGTCTGAAGCGACACGAGAGGACTCGGCTGGCTCTTGGCGACGAGGGTGCTCAGCTGCCGGAGAAACTCGACGGTGTGGGGCTGGAAATCCTCAGTCTGGTCGCGCAGAACCTCTGCGAAACATGCAGCGGCCACAGCCGCGCGGCCGTCATCCTGAGACGCGTACTGATCGGCCAGAAGGCTGATCGCGCTTCGCCTGACCGAGGCCACTGCTTCGGCCCGGACCGGGTACCGAGTGAGAGTGAGAGTCAGGCCTTTGATGGTACGGCCCTCTGCCGTCGTGGAAAACAGTGGATCGAGCAGTGCAAGGGGCATGCGGTTCGTCTTCACTGGCACGGATTCCTCGATCCAGTCTGACACGGCGTCAAGCAGGATCTCCTGGTAGTCCAGAGGTTTGCCCGGGGTATAGGAGGCCAGTTCTAGGATGATACGCAAGGGAGCGTTCGGGTGCTGGTTCAAAGGCCGTTGGTCATCTCGACCCAGGGACCACAGGCAGTCAAGCACGCGGCGCACCTGGTCCAGGTCGACAGCTGCGGCTTCTAGCGCTCGTGGCACTTCATTCAGGACATCAGACTGGCTGTATTGCCCAGGGACCCAGCGAATCTCTTGCGGCCGGTCGTCCTGGGACGTCGGATTGTCAACTGCCCATTTCACCAGGTCGAAGACTCGTTGTGGCTGGAAGGGTGCGATCTTCAGTAGAAGCCGCAGCAGAATAGTCCGGGTGTAAGCGCCGCCTCGCTTGAACTCGCTTTCGAAGACATTCCACAACGGGGCGATCAGACTTCCCCGTCGAGGCCCCCGGTTGTTCCATTGCCACTCGATGCGGCTGGCATTGACGAGAGCGTGGGCCAATGCGTCGCCCTCAGTGTTTTCTTGGACGTGGCGTAGGTACTCGCTGGACGATCCGTCGTGCGGGTGGACAGCTGCTTCGGTCAAAAGGACATCGCCGAGCAGATCAGGGAAGACGCGCACGGACGCGCCGCGGCGGATGACGATACCGGTGCCCTCCAGCCTGCGCAGCCGGGGACTGATCCGGGTGAATGGCATGTCCAGCAGAGAGGCCAGCGCGTTCTGGAAGTGAGGAACATCCGTGGCGACAGGCTGCAGGGTGGCCACCGCGTGCAGCAGGGCCCGGTCGTCGTCGGGTTGCGGCGACTGGGACAGGGCGGATTCGACGAGGCTGTCGAGGAGGAGTTGGTGGACCTCGGTGTGGGTCTGCAGCGTCTGGATGTTGAGAAGTCCACGCCGCAGCGAGGTCGCGGCGTTCACCAGCAGCAGCGGCGAGTCAGCGGCCACCTGCGCCACGACGCGTGCTGCGTGCTCCTGCCCTTGGCCGAGGATTTCCAAGGCCAGGGCGATGGCGTCCGCATCCTCCAGCGCAGACAAGTCCCATCGGGGAACCTCCCGCTCGTCCACGCGGGCTGCACGAAGGGCCTGCTGCACCACATACTTGCCATAGGGGCGCACCGCTATCACGATGCGCGCGCGGGGACGGGCCTGTAGGACTCCCGCGACCACTGCGGCAAGATCGTCCGAGCGCTCGTGTGCGTCCTCGATCAGGACCAGCAGCTGATCACTCGTCGGCAGAGACTCAAGCGCGTCCGGAGTGAACGTTCCAGGGAGCAGGACACGCGTGTCCCCGGAATGGCCGCGGCCGTGCTGCCGCGCGAGTTCGCACAGCAGTCGGCTCTTACCCTGCCCTGCCACGCCGGTCAGCACAGCGATCCGCGGCTCGTCGTCGGCACTAGCGAAAGCTGCCAGCGTCTCCAGTGCGTCCGTCCGGCCGACCAACTGGAATTCGTGAGAGTGGACCGGGTTGGGCAGGGAGACGGGAAAAGCTTCTTCCGCGGTCTGCCAGACGCTGGGCGAGCGCACACCCAAGAACTCCTCCCGCATGCCAGGGAAGAAGCGGTCTAGCAGGGATTGCGCCTGGTCTAGGGGGAGTTCTCCCACCTTCCGGGACAGGACCCGTGAGTCCCAGATTGTCCACTCGTCGAGCTCGTCGCAGGCCGCCACCACGGCTGCGCTCGCTCGAGTGGACAAAAGGAGAACGCAGCGGTCAACCCGAGCGCGATCGCGGTCGAGTTCCGCCACTGCCTTTGCGAACAGAGAGGGGCGGAACTTCTCGTACTTCTTGCACTGGAAGCCGATGCGCTCCCCGCCGGCTGTCACCGCACGGACGTCGATGCCGTGCTGTGCGTCACCACTGACCCCGTAGTTCAGGACCTCTCGGGCATCGGGGTAAAGACGCGACACGAGAGCGGCGGCGAACGTCTCAAACTGGTACGCATCGAGACGGTTGAAGGGTAGCTCTTCCAGTAGCGGCCGGTGGGCAGGAGTGGCGGCGTCGTCCAGTCCTAGGGCCGCGCGCAGCCGGTCAAGCCGCTCCCCGGTGGGGGAGGAATCCCCGCGCTCCCAGCGGCTCACCGTCTGCTGCCCCACGCCGACCAAGCGGGCTAGTTCAGCCTGATCCCACCCATGCTCCTCGCGGGCAGTCAGGATCTCGTCTGCCAGAATCTCACCCATGAGGGAATCATACGCACCCCTGCGTGCAACTACCGTGCTAGGGTGGCGCCAGTAACAAAAATGGCCCCTTGCGGGGTCGTCAACCCGAGATGCTAAGGGCAGGAGAAGTTCTCGTCTGGCGTCGGCACAACCTCGGACGGCCGCACCGGGCCACTGTGCTGGGGACGACAGCCTGCGACTGGAGGATGGCTCTGTCCAGACCATGCTTAGCGGTGCTGCAAGCATGCTCGCGGCGGACCCGCAGAATGGCTGGAAGCGCTCGTGAATGCCGACGGCGTTCTTCGTCTGGGAGAGACCAGGAGCTACACATGTCCGGCGTGACCAAGCCCACGGTGAACCGGGTCGACCTGCCGCGCTTGGTGGAGATGGCACGGGAAGGGCGCATCAGGATTCCCGAATTCCAGCGCTCCTACCGTTGGGAGTATTCCGATGCGGTGCGGCTCTTCGATAGCATTCTTAGAGGTTTCCCCATCGGTAACCTCCTGATGTGGCGCAAGGCGGCACCTGCGGCCGAAATCGGCCTCGGAGCACTGCAGCTCACCGTTCCTCAGCGGGCTGACGCACTGTGGGTCGTCGACGGCCAGCAGCGCCTCACCACGCTGATCGGTGCCCTCACCGCGACTGAAGAGACCGGCGACCGGCGGTTCCGCATCTACTTCGACCTAAAGGATGCAGCCTTCGTCTCGGCCACTCCCGCTAGGCGGATTCCCGATAACTGGTTGCCTGTGTGGGTGGCCGGGGATAATCGGAAGCTCCTTGCCTGGCAGCGCGAGCGGCTCTGGCTCACCGAATCCGACTTCGACCTGTGCGACGCGCTGGCAACTGCACTTCGGACGTACGAGATCCCCGTCTACGAAATCGAGGGCGACGACGAGCACGTCCTCACCGAGATCTTTGACCGCATGAACACCTTCGGGCGGTCCCTCAAGCGGTCCGAGATCTTCCGAGCGCTGCATTCCGCTCCCACCGGACCCGACCCTTCGGATCCCGACGCTCTCCGTGCACGTGTCGTGGGACTCGGATTCGGAGAATTCTCCGACCAGATGCTGATGCAGAGCGTCCTGGCGATTCGGGACGGCAAGGTGGATCGCGACTTCCGGGGTGAGTTCAAGAGCGACGAGGACCGCCACCAGGCTTTTGCCCGGGCCGAGCAAGCGCTCCGGCTGGTGGTGGAATTTCTTCGGGAGCAGGCGGGCATTCCTCACGTCCGCTTGCTACCGTACGCGCTGTTCGTGCCGGTATTGGCGCGGTTCTGTGCTCTGTTCGGAAGGCCCGAGGGTAGAAGCGCAGAGTTGTTGCGCCGCTGGATCTGGCGCGGCTCGCTGGGCGGCGCGGCCCCCCAGGGCAACACCGTCGCAGTGCGCCGCAACGCCGGAGCCGTGGAGTTGGAACCCGTCGCGAGTGCGGGGCGGCTCCTGGCTCTGCTGCCGCCCGGGGGCGAGATGTGGGAACCCGACCTCACGCAAACAGGCCTGAACCGTGCCCAAGCTAAGGTCAACGTCCTCGGCCTGTTGTCGGCCAAACCGCGCCTCCTGGCCGACCTGGAGGATTCCGACGGCAATGGCTACGGGCGTGGCACTCGTATCGACCAGACACCATTGCTGACATCCCTCCTCGATGTCGGTTCACCGTTGCTTCCCGTCCTTCCGGAAGCGACCGGGCTGGCTAACCGTCTGCTGCATCCGGAGGCCGGTCCGCCACACCCGAAATCTTCCGAAGGAACGGGTTACGCGCTTCTGCTCGGTCCTCAGGACGTGGGGAATCTGGAATCTCACGCCGTTGATATGGAGGCGCTGAAATTGCTGCACGACGGCGAGTACGCGGCGTTCTTGCTCCGCCGGTCGAGCGCCCTCCAGGCGATGATCAAGAATCATGCCCAGTCTATGGCGTTGTGGGGCTTCGCCGACGGCCCCGATCTCGGTGACCTATTCGACGAGCCCGCCTTCCGGGGAGACGACCATGCAGCCTGACGCCACCGCGTCCGTGTTCATCGGTGACCGCAGGATCGGCACCCTCGGCTACCACCGTGGGAACACGTGGTTCGACTACGAGGACCTCAGCCCCGTTCACCCGGTCCTTGGCCAGGGATTCGAGCGCGATCCCCGAAAGCGCAGATCCGGCAGCGGCAGCGTCCCCGAGTGGTTCGCTGGTCTGTTGCCCGAGCCGGGCAGTGGGCTGCGGGAACTTGTCGCCACCTCGCTCGGCAAGAAGCGCATTCACGACTTTCTGTTGCTCTGCCACACCGGCGGCGATCTTCCCGGCGCCGTCCGGGTGGTGCCCGATGCCCCGCTGGACGCCCTGCCGGAGCACGATGCGCCCGAGGTCCGCCGCAGAGACCACCGGATGCGCTTCTCTTTCGCCGGGGTGCAGCCGAAATTCTCGATGCAGTACGACGGGAAGGCGCTGGTGCTGCCGACCACCGGCGACGGTGGTGACTGGATGGTAAAGCTACCGGACCAGCGCCAGATCTTTCCGGAGGTGCCCGCGAACGAGTACGCCATGCTGCACTGGGCTCGCCTCGTGGGCATCAATGTCCCGGAGACCAGGCTGGAGACAGGGGAGCACCTGCTCAACCTGCCTCGAGGAGTGGTGCGTCCGTCCGACAAGGTTCTCGCGGTACGGCGATTCGACCGGCCTTCCGAGGGAGTTCGCATTCATCAGGAGGACTTTGCCCAGGTACGGGAAGTTTCGGTGGATGCCAAGTACGAGCGGGCCACCTTCGAGGGAATCGGGCGTGCAGTATCGGCCCTGTGCCCGCCTGAGGATGCCATCGAGTATGTCAGGCGGCTGGTGGCAATGGTCATCATGGGCAACTCCGATGCTCACCTCAAGAATTGGACCCTCCGTTATCCCGATGGCCGACAGGCAAGACTGTCTCCTGCCTACGACCTCGTCTGCATCACTGCGTACGAAGGCGCCGACCATGAACTCGCCTTTCCGCTGGGCGGTGCCACCCGCTCGGAGGCCGTCACCGTGGAACACTTTCGCCACCTCGCTCCTGCCCTCGACCGGTCCGCGGAAGAAATCGCAAGAGTCGTCCGTGAGACCTCCCAGGCCCTCGGGGACACATGGCTAGTGATCCGGCGTGAGTGTCCGGTACCGGACCTGGTAGCTGAGAACATTGAGGGTCGTCTGGCGTCGCTCCCGTTGGTCGGGAGGCATGGCGCGGGCTGAACAGGCTTCTCGCTGTGACGACAAATCTGCTATGACGGTTTTGCCGCTGGGTGGAAAGGCGACGGTGTTTCAGCGGCCTGCGAGGGCGGCTACGAGGAGCAGGCCGCTTCCCGTGGTGTCGAATACGGTATTCGGCGTCCTTGCTTGCGGCGCCGTGCGTCGGGCAGAACCAACGAGTGCACTCACCCAACCGGTTGCCGACAGGTGAGCTGTAGTAGCCGTCTCTGTGGCCGGGCTCGGTTGACTCGGTAGATCGCCTACCGATGTCTCCGGAAGCGGCTAGCTACTGGATGTACCAGTTGCAGCACTCCGCCCAGTTGTCGCGCGAGCCACGAGTGCCCCCGCAAGGCGGGCTGCCGCCGATCACTGCCCGGCCGCTGTAGGCAGGACGTTCTCACAGCCGCAGATGACTGACGGCGGGCGCAAATGTCCATGGGCGTAGGCGTCACATGCCTGCTCGAACGCAACGGATAGCCTGTCGGTCGTATCCCATCTTCGTTCGGCGTGGTGTGCGAAGCCACCAATCCCTTCGGTTTCGCCGAAAACATAGCGCCAATGCCCAACCCCCAGGCTGACTCTGCATGTTCCTGAGCCGCATACGCTCTCAGGTAGGACCTCCGACCAATCGGACCGTGTCAACTCCGTTCAGTGAGGTTTTCTCAGCGTTCATGATTGCCAGGCGTTGTTGAGGACGAGGGCGGCTTGGGTGATGGCGCCGATCCGGTTGGGGCTGAGTGTGATGTGGTGCAGGGTGCGCCATCTCTGCTTGAGTTCGGCCATGGCGCGCTCACCTTGGAAGCGCAGGCCGCGCAGGAGTCTGTTGTGCGTGCGGTTGTCTGTTCCGATGTTCCCGGGTAGGTCGGGGTGCCTGCGGAAGGGAACGTGGATCCCTTTGCCGGCTCCGATGTAGCCGATGTCGGCGATCGTGGGGAGCCCGTCGCGGGCGGCCTGGTAGAGGGCTGGCAGCGCGTGGATGCGGGCGGCGGACAGGTCATGGACCGAGCCCGGTTCCACTGCGGAGACCCACAGTGGAGTCCCGTCAGGCGCGGCGATGAACTGGATGTTTCCCGCGAAGCGGTGGCCTTTGCCGGAGTACCAGAGGTCGTTGCCGCGTTCGGTGGTGCCGGCCACGCGGTCACACTCGATGAGCGTGCCGTCTAGGACGACGAAGGGCATCTCCGCAGTGAGGCAGCGGTGGAGGACCTGGGACAGTTTTGGAGCGCGGGCCGCGAGTACGTCGATGCCTTCGTTGACGTAGCGGTACCCGGTGGCCTGCGAGATTCCCGCGTCGCGGGCCAGGCAGTGCACGCAGGTGTGGTCCCGGAACCAGCGCAGCACCAGCACCGCTTGGCGGAACGGGTCCAGCGCACGAGAGCCGCTCGGAGTGCCAAGCCTGCGGCGGTGTGAGGCCAGGAGCCTGGCCACATACTGGACGACCGGTCGTGGAACATCGAGCATGGACGAGTAGGGCACCATGTGAAGCCCCTTGAAACAACGACGAGTTGCGTGACATCACCCGTCCTACCAGGGGCTTCACACCCTGCTCAGGGCGCACCGCCCTCAAGTCGAAGCACTTCGACCGCCGCGACGATCCACTTCGTTGAGAAAACCTCAATGAGCATTTTCAGAGTGGCCACTGATCGGGTGACGGCGACGAGGGCGCAACGCACGAGGCACCTGTGCCGTTGAGGGAGGTGTTCGACGTCTCAACTCAACTGCTCAGGTGCCTCGTTGGTTCCCTATCCTGCCGCACTCGACCTGCCGCACGCGCTGGTCGAGTGGGTCACCATGCTCATCGTCACCCGCGAGGGTGACCGCCGCTGCAAGCTCCCGCAGCACAGGCGCGCCCTCGTCGCTCTCGTGTACCTACGCAAGCACGACACCCTGGCGCAGATAGCGGCCAGCTTCGGCATCTCGGTGGGCACCGCCCACGCCTACACCGCTGCGGTGACCGACCTCTTGGCCGCCCGGGCACCGGGCCTGCTCAAGGTTCTGCGCGAGCATGAACCGAAGAGGTCCTGCTCGACGGAACGCTCGCCGAGTGCGACCGCGTGGGCGACGGAAAGGCCGACTACTCGCACAAGCACCGACGTCACGGAGTAAATGTGCAGGTCGTGACCGACCCGGGCGGGCAGGTCCTTTGGATCTCGCCGGCCCTGCCCGGCCGGGTCGGTCACGACCTGACCGCGGCCCGCACCCACCGGATCATCCGGATCTGCGAATGCCAGGGCGTCCCCATCCTGGCCGACCGCGCCTACCAGGGCGCCGGCCCATGGGTCACCACCGGGCGCAGGCGCCCGCCCGGCGGCGAACTGACCCCGACAGAACGGACGGTCAACCGGGCACTGGCCACGTCCCGAGCCCCCGTCGAACGCGGGATGGCACGACTCAAGTCCTGGCAGATCTTCCGACGATCGCGATGCAGCCCGAATCGAATGACGTCAATCGCCAAGGCAGTCCTCACCCTGGAGAGGCAACGCTGAAAAGGCTCAATGCAGGCCTATGTCGGGCTACGTCTCGGTGCTGACCTTCCGCCCTCCCCTCACTTGTCGAAAGCGAACAAGTGCCCGATCAACGCCGGGTAGGGCAGGCCCGCTTCGGTAAGAATCTTCTTGAGGACATCCGGAGGACCTGCCGCGAGGGGTGTCGGGGAACCCACGCGGCCCGGCACCGCGGAGAGGTCGCCGCCGCTGAACCGGGATTCTGGTGTGGCCGGAGGGCGGATCTCGTAGGTACGCCAGACGCGCGACGGGGGATTCAGCAGGACCAGGTGAGGGGCTGCCCAGGCGACGAATGCCCAGCGGTTCTTGCTGCGAGCCTGGACGAGCACGCCGTTCGGGTGGTGCCGCCCAAATCGTTCGGCGGCTCTGGCCGCGACCGGGACTGGATTGCCGAACGAGCCCGTGGTGCGATGTCGGGGTGTGCATAGGGAGAGGCCCGGACTTACGAAACCTGAAAAGGCAGTTCGTAAGTCTTTGAGAGGTTTTTGTGTCGCCTGATGGGCTTGCTCAACTCCGCGGTGTGTCCTCATGGGCTGGGGCGTCGAGGGCACGCTGCGGGGTTTCGAGCCTCTGGTGGGGTTGTTCCAGGCGAAGTCGTGCCCAGTCGACGCTTCTCACCGCGGCCAATGCGGCCTCGACCTTGGCCGGCAGTCGCCGACCGACGATCGGATTCCGCGCGAGATGCCACCATCGGAAGTCCGCGACCTGGCCTATCGCGGCATCAGCCCGCGCGATCAGCGGGTCAAGGGTCGTAGCCTGCCAGGCGATGTAAGCCGCCAACTCCTCGCGGTATGGCTCCACCGTTGGATCGTCGACAACGGTCATTCGCCACAGCCGCAGCGTTGAGAACTGGACCCAGGACCGCGATGAGACCTCAAGTGCTGCGCCCGAAGCGAGAAGGAACTCAACCGAGTTGGCCAATCTCCGTTCACGACCTCTCAGAGTTCGATCGCGCGCTACGTCCTCAAGTGTTGTGATCGCCTCGCGAAGTCTTTCGATATCGTGGAGCAGATGTGTCCGGAGCAGAATCCCGCTTGACTCGATCTGTCCCCAGTTATTGTCCGAGAGGGTCTCGACGCTCCTCGCGGTTCGGTAGACCTCCGCAAGTTGGTCCTGCGCGGCGCGAGCTTCCGCATGCCACTCGCGGAGCTGCTGTCGCTGGACGCTTCCCACCTGTTCGGAAATGGTCGTGAGCTGCTTCTCGATCCGATCGAGCTGAGCCTGGAGCGCCATCGCGGAGAGAGCGTTCGTCATCGATGCTGCTGCGGCGAGCCCACCTACCCCCTTGAGGCGCGCAACATGCTGGTACGTGCCCTTGCTGTCTCGAACGAGGGCGAGGACCTCTCCCGCCTTATCCTTCGCCGCGCTGCCCGCGCGAACAGCAGCCGCCATCTCCGGATCGACCAGCATGAGGCGTCCGACCATCTGCTGGTAGGTCTGTACGCCGTCCACGGCAGCCTTGGCCCGCGTGGCCCATGATCCGAGCTGCACTGGCGTCTGGATCACCGTTGTGCCGAACGTGTCCAGGTTCTCGGGCGCGCCAAACATGTACACCTCATCGTCACTGCTTCCCGGCACGACCAAGACCTGGGAGTCGACGACGGGTACGGGCGCTGGTCTCGACTCTGTCGGCACCATGCCGGTCATGCCCGACGGTGCCTCCGGTTGAAGGTTTTCGTCTGCAGGTGCCGTGGTGACGTCGAACTGACGCCGACGGAGGATCAAGAGTGTCGCCAACACCGCACAGCCTGCGGCTGTTAGGGCGACCAGGATGATTGTGGCGGTGTTCGGCATGTGCCGACTCTAACGACCTTGGGATGAACAGTGGCCCCTAATCCCATCCCGCCTCGCTGGTCGCCAGCGTGTGGTTTGCAGGCCAGGGCCTCCACCCTGGCGTCAAATTATGTGACACCAATCGGCGCTCTCTGCACGGATTTCATTCGGGCTTCAAGCCCGCGAGCGGGGCCCGTTCCGCGAGCACTGCCACCGTTCGCTCGCCGAGCCCCTGGTGCCCTTCGGACGGCACAACCTGTGCTGAGCGGAGCAGGTCAGCTCTGCTCGCGCTCCTCTGATCCGCACCCCGAACCCACGATCGACCGTCACGTCTCTTACAGAGAGCTACTTATCGTTTGGTTCGCCGTGTGTTGCGGCACCTCAACACTCGTTGGGTATGTCTGTCTACGTTCAACGTAACGGTGACTTGTGCTGGGTCGATCGATTAGTTGCACGCGCATACACTTGGGGAGTGATCTTGTGACTCGCGGGAACCGCAACGCCAATCGACTCTGTTGTGCCTGGTCAGGGTCGTGAACGACCCACCAGCTCAGACCCCTGTTCATCAGGGGTCTTTTGCTTTTCCGGGCACCGGTGCGACCCCGGGCCCCCGTCCCGCAGCAGCCCGCGCTCGAACGCGGACCGCGCGGCCACCTCCACCGCCTTGCCCCGCCCTCTCGCGTCACGATCCGGTCTCGGAGGGCGGGTGGGGGCTTGTTTTCGGCCATGTAATCGATTCCAATCATTCGTGTAATCGATTCCACGGCCCTGGGCTGCTGGTTTCGAGGCGCACGGAAACCACAAGGAGGTGGTCCCGGAAATGGCGAGCATCAAGGATGTCGCGGCCCAGGCAGGAGTCTCTGTCGCCACGGTCTCCCGCGTCCTCAACAGCCATCCCTCCGTCAGCCCGGACGCGCGCAGACGCGTCCTCGCCGCCGTCGAAGCCC
>CBRG010000120.1 GCA_000470535.1 Streptomyces sp. AW19M42 | reverse complement strand
CCCGCGAGCCGGTCGACGAAGAGCCGGTAGCCCTTGTCCGTAGGGATGCGTCCCGCGCTGGTGTGGGGCTGGGCGATGAAGCCCTCGTCCTCCAGCACCGCCATGTCGTTGCGGACGGTGGCCGGGGAGACCCCCAGCTTGTGCCGTTCCGTGAGCGCCTTGGAGCCGACGGGCTCCTCGGTGCCGACATAGTCCTGGACGATGGCGCGCAGCACTTCGAGTCTGCGTTCGCTGAGCATCGCGCACACCTCCAGCTGTCTACCTCGGTCGATCTCGGGTCGTTCCCGGGACTCCTCCTGGCACTCTGTCCATTCGAGTGCCAGCGATCTCCCCGGTCAGTGTACGGCGACGGGGTGGGCCCCTAGCAAGGGCGACCGGCCACGGTACCGCCAGACCGCGCAGGTCGTTGCCGATAGCGTCGCCGTATGGACGTCGCTTGGGAAGAGTTCGGCTGGGAGCGGTTGGGTGACGGAGTGGGCCGGCGGCGGCTGCCGGGCTGGGACGCGACGGCCGCACTGGTGGCCGGAGCGGACGGGATGCTGCTCTGCGACACGGGCTCGACCCTCCGGGAGGGCGCCGGTCTGCGTGACCGGATCGACCGGCTGACCGGCCGGAGGGTGACACATATCGCACTGAGCCATCCGCACTTCGACCATGTGCTGGGCACGGCCGCCTTCGCCGGGGCGCGGGTGTACGGGGCGGCCGGCCTGGCGGAGCTGCTGCGGGCCGAGGCGGAGGACCTGCGCCGCTCCGCCGCCGCGCACGGGGTGCCGGAGCGGGAGGCGGCAGAGGCCGTGGATGCGCTGGTGGTCCCGCACGACGAGGTGCGCGGAGAGCTGACGCTCGACCTCGGCGGCGGCCGCCGGGTGCTGCTGGCCGACGTGGGGCCGGGGCACAGCGGGCACGATCTCGCGGTGCTGGTGCCCGGCTCGCCCGCGGTCGTCCTCTGCGGCGACCTGGTCGAGGAGTCCGGTGAGCCGCAGGCCGGTCCGGACGCGGTCGTCTCCCGCTGGCCGGCCGCGCTGGACCGGCTGCTGGCGCTCGGCGGTGAGGACGCGCTGTACGTACCGGGTCACGGAGCGGTGGTGGACGCCGCGTTCGTCCGGGCACAGCGCGACGCGTTGGCGCACCGCTTCGGCGTGTCGTGAGGCCGTCACGTCCTATCGTCGTGCGATGCGCAGCTATCAGCCGGACCTGACCCCGCCGTGGAAGAAGTCCGCCCCCGCCCCCGAGGTGCCCGCAGAGCCGGATCTGGTCGTGGAGGAGGCCGTCACCGGGTTCTGCGGTGCGGTGATCCGTTGCGAGAAGACGGCCGAGGGGCCGACGGTGACCCTGGAGGACCGGTTCGGCAAGCACCGGGTGTTCCCGATGGCGCCCCGCGGCTTCCTGCTGGAGGGCCGGGTCGTGACCCTCGTACGGCCGTCGGCCGGCGGCCCGGTCCGGACCGCCCGTACGGCCTCCGGCTCGGTGGCGGTCCCCGGGGCGCGGGCACGGGTGGCGCGGGCCGGGCGGATCTACGTGGAGGGGCGGCACGACGCGGAGCTGGTCGAGCGGGTCTGGGGCGACGACCTCCGGATCGAGGGCGTGGTCGTCGAGTACCTGGAGGGCATCGACGACCTCCCGGCGATCGTGCGCGAGTTCTCCCCGGGACCGGACGCGCGCCTGGGTGTGCTGGTCGACCATCTGGTGCCGGGTTCCAAGGAGTCCCGTATCGCGGCACAGGTAACGGACGGGAACGTCCTGGTGGTCGGCCATCCGTACATCGACGTGTGGGAGGCGGTGAAGGCGTCGTCCGTGGGGATCGGCGGCTGGCCGGTGGTGCCGCGCGGCCAGGACTGGAAGACCGGGGTGTGCCGTTCGCTGGGGTGGCCGGAAAACACCGGTGCGGCCTGGCAACGGATCCTGTCCTCGGTCCGCTCCTACCGGGACCTGGAGCCCGAACTCCTGGGCCGGGTCGAGGAATTGATTGACTTCGTCACGCTTCCCACCTGATGTCCGGCGGGTCTTCCCGCCAATCCCGGGCTGATCCCTACAATTGCCTGCGCCTCGCACGCATCATCGGTTATTGAGTGTTTCCTGGCTCTTTTCGCGAGGGAAGGCACGGGGCGATGGCGCGCGAGGTATGGCGGGACAGTGCGGACAACGAGGCGGCCTCGGCCGTCTTCCACTTCGTGCAGCAGCTCATCGACCGGTACCGGGACAACCGGCCGGTGATGCCGTTGGTGGTCCTCCAGGCCGCCGAAGCCGACGTCCCGTCCGCCGTGGATGCCAGGGTCGAGCAGATCGTGCGCCAGATCCACCACGCCAACCAACTGCGCCGGGTGCCGCTGAAGCTGCTCGACGGCCGTGGCGGGACACCGTACGAGGCCGCCCTCGACATGGTCCGCACGCTGACCGAGAAGCCGTGGGAGACCCGGAGCAGCTCGCAGTACAAGCCCTTCTCCTTTCCCCGCTCGCGGCTGCTCGGCGCCATCGAGCAGGCCACCGCCTCCGTGGTCCGGGAGCCGGACCGGGGCGGCTCGCCCGAGGAACGCGACGAACGGATCCTGGAGCAGCTGAGCACCCTGCGCTGGCGGGCCAGCCGACAGGGTCCGCGCAACTGGCTGGGCGCGTTCCGGGAGTCGGTGCGGCCGGAGACGTTCCTCGGGGCCGTCGTCATCGCGGTGCTCGGTGTGCTGCTCGGCGAGATCGGCTGGGTGCCCACCGCCCTGGTGGCCGTCGGCGCGGTGCTGGGGCTCGCCGTCGTACGGCTGGTGACGACGTCGGCGCCGCCACTGTTGTGGCTGCGGCGGGCCAGCAGGTGGTTCGCCACCACCTCCTCGCTGGCCGCGGCCAGTACCGGGTACCCGTCCGACGGCTGGTCCCGGTTCTCGCCCAGCGGGTCGTGGCGGGTCATCCGGGTCCGGGCCTCGGTGGTCGCGGGGCGGGTGGCCGACGCGGCGGCGGGCGACGAGCAGTCCCGCCAGTTCCATCTGGAGCTGCGGGTCCAGGCACTGCTGGAGGACCTGCGGAACAACTACCGCCCCCACGCTCTGGACTGGCGCGCCGGGAAGCGCACCGTACCTCCGGTGGTCTTCCTTCCCACCGCCTGCCAGAGCAACGGCGGCATCCAGCTGATCAACGCCATCAACAACGTCCGCTCCCGGCGCAGCGAGGTGGACCCGCTGCTGCTCCTGGCCTCGCTGCCGGCCGCCGAGATCCTGCGGCACACCCCGCCACTGCCCGCCGATCCGCTGCCCACGCACACCGGTGCGGCACGGGCCCGTTACGACGACTGGATCAGCCATCTCAGCATCGGGCAGTCCCCGACGGCCGCCGCGACCCTCGCCTGGGTGCTGCGGCTGCCGCTCTCGACCGAGCAGCTGACCCATGAGCACGCGCACGCGCAGCTGGTCACGGAGCGCGTGCGCAGGACGTGGGTCTGGTGGGCGATGTCGCGTACGACCCTGGCGTGCCTCCTGGTCGGCGCCCTGCTGGCCGCGTTCCTGGTGAGCAGTGAGCTGGCGGACCGGTACTGCCACGGTCCGCTCACCGATGTGAACACGGACTCGGTGAGGCTCACGGGCCCCGACGGCGGGCCGAAGGAGTGCATAGGCGTGTCGACGACGACGCAGGTGCGTTTCGCGGCGGGCAACGATCTGTCGCTGGACGGCTCCGGAAAGGGCGTCACGTTCGACCGGATCGAGCGGGCGGTGGAGGAGGAGAACGCCGGCATCGTGCCCGGGGACGACTACGTCACCGTCATCTACGCGGGCCCGTTCACCGCCACGTCCCCGGAGGGCACCCGTAAAGCCCTGGAGGAGCTGACGGGTGTGTATCTGTACCAGCACCACACCAACAAGCTGGACTTCTCCGTCAAGCTCAAGGTGCTGACCGCCAACGGCGGGAAGGACATGCTCCAGCAGATACCGGCGGTGAAGAAGATCATCGAGGTGGCCGCGAAGGACTCCAGCGTCGTCGGTGTGGTCGGGCTGGGGCGCGACACGACCGACAGTCCCCGGGTCACCGAGCTGCTCCAGGAGGCCGGTCTCCCGGTGGTGGACACGACCAACTCCGGCGGCTACCTGGCCAAGGGCTACTCGAACTACTTCGGCATCGCGGCGACCGACGAGGAGCAGGCGGACGCGATGGCCCTGGTGGCCCGGCAGGTGGCCGGGAAGGCCGCGCACCCGCGGGCCCTCGTGCTCTCCCGGCGCCTCGGCAACAACGACAAGGACCGCTACACGGTCGAGCAGCGCAAAGTGGGCAGCGCGATGCTGAGGAAGGCCGGGTTCAAGCTGTCGGAGCTGGCGGAGTACAGCCTCGGCCGCCGCAACAGTGCCGATCTCGACAAACCGGTCCAGAAGATCTGCGAGGCGGACCCGGCACCGGACGCCCTGTACTTCGCCGGCCGGGTCGAGGACGTCAACAATCTGATGGGCCGGCTCGCCCAGGGCTGCGCGGGGAAGCCGATCACGGTCTTCACCGGCGACGACCTGACCAAGGCGCGTTTCGCGGACAGCACGGATCTCGCGGAGGACGTCACGCTCTACCACACGGCGCTCGCCCCGATGGGCCGCGGCCGGGCCGACGGTTTCTACCCCGAGGCGCACCGGACCCTGGAGGGCCTGCTGCCCGAGGGCGGGACCCTGCCGCGGCTGCCCGCCACCAAGGCCTACCAGGACGGCCTGTTCGCCAGCGGGCAGTCGGTCATCTCGTACAGCGCGACGGCCGCCCTCTACGACGCCGCCAGCCACGGCGACACGATGAACAGCGCCGCCGAGACGTGGGCGAACCTGTACGCCGTGAACCTGCGGTCGATGCCCACCGGCACCGTCACGTTCCGCGGTTTCATCCCGTACGAGGCCCAGGCCGGCCACGGTCTCGACGTCGTCGAGATCACCTACCCGGACGGCCGGATCCACAGCAGGGTGATCTGCGGCCGGCCCGCCGGGGCCGACCGTCTCACCCCGGCCGGCTGCCCGGTGGGGTGAACGGCTTCAGGGGGCCGGTTCAGGCGTGAGCCCACTCAGTCCACGAGGTCCCGCACCACCGCGTCGGCCAGCAGCCGACCGCGCAGGGTCAGCACGGCCAGGCCGTCCGCGAACGGGCCGGGCCGCAACAGGCCGTCGTCCACGGCCCGCCGGGCCGCCGCGAGCCCGGCCGGGGCCAGCAGGGACAGCGGGCAGCCGTCGGAGAGCCGTAGCTCCAGCAGGATGCGTTCGACGCGACGGTCCTCCGCGGAGAGGATCTCGCGTCCCGCCCCGGGCGACCGCCCCTCGGCCAGCGCCTGCGCGTACGCCCCCGGGTGCTTCACGTTCCACCAGCGCACGCCGCCGACGTGGCTGTGCGCCCCGGGTCCGGCGCCCCACCAGTCGGCGCCGCGCCAGTACAGCTCGTTGTGCAGGCAGCGGCCCTCGGGCGTCCGGGACCAGTTCGACACCTCGTACCAGGAGAAGCCCGCCGCGGCCATCGCCTCGTCCGCGATGAGATAGCGGTCGGCGTGCGCGTCGTCGTCCGTCATCGGGATCTCGCCCCGCTTGATCCGGCGGGCCAGCTGGGTGCCCTCCTCGACGATCAGGGCGTACGCGGAGACGTGGTCGGGCCCGGCACCGATCGCCGCGTCAAGCGAGGCCCGCCAGTCGTCGTCGGACTCGCCTGGGGTGCCGTAGATCAGGTCGAGGTTGACGTGCTCGAAGCCGGCCGCCCGCGCCTCGGCGACACAGGCCTCCGGACGGCCCGGGGTGTGCGTGCGGTCGAGGATCTTCAGTACGTGCTGCCGGGCGCTCTGCATCCCGAAGGAGATCCGGTTGAAGCCGCCCTCGCGCAGCTCGGCCAGGTACGCCGGGCCGACCGACTCCGGGTTGGCCTCCGTGGTGATCTCGGCGTCGTCCGCGAGCCCGAACTCCTCGCGGATCGCTCCCAGCATGGAGACGAGATCGGCGGCGGCCAGCAGGGTCGGCGTACCGCCGCCGACGAAGACCGTACGGACCGGCCGGGGGTCGTCACCGAGGACCTTGCGGGCCTGGCGGACCTCACCGATCAGATGGGAGGCGTAGTTGTCCCGGGAGGCCAGGGCGCCGCCGGAGCCGCGCAGCTCGGTGGCGGTGTAGGTGTTGAAGTCGCAGTAGCCGCAGCGGGTCGCGCAGTACGGCACATGCAGGTAGAAGCCGAGCGGCCGGTCGGCGGCGCCTTCCAGGGCATGGCGGGGCAGCGCCCCGTCGTCGGGCACGGGCTCACCATCGGGCAGTACGGAAGGCATACCGTCCATTGTCGCGCGCCGCCCGGCGACCGGACGCCACCCCCGTGACCGGCCCGCCGCGGGACAACTCCACACAGGCCCTAAAGGGCCTGGAGGACCAGCAGCGCCAGGTCGTCGTCCGGCGGGCGCTCCGCGAACGAGTGCACCGCCTGGTTGATGCGGTCCGCGATCCCCTCGGCGCTCAGTCCGGCGCAGTCGGCCAGCGCCTGCGCCAGCCCGTCGCCGTCGTCGAACATCACCGGGCCGGAGCGCCGCTCCGTCACCCCGTCGGTGACGCACAGCAGGCTGTCGCCGGGGGCCAGGTCGAAGCTCTGGCTCTCGTACGTCGCGTCGTCGACGACACCGAGCAGCAGCTGCGGCTCCGCGGCGATCCGCACCGTGCCGTCGGGGCGCAGCAGCAGCGGCAGCGGGTGGCCGGCGCTCGCCAGGGTGCAGCGCGCGCCCCCGTCCGGCAGCGGCACGAGCTCCCCGTACAGCAGGGAGAGGAACCGGGGCCCGCTCTCCGCCGACTGCTGGCCGCCCGCGGCGGCGACCATCAGCGCGGCCGCCTCCGCCGCCTCCATGGCGTCGTCGAGGAGCAGCCGGTTCAGCCGGACCAGCACCTCACCGACCTGGAAGCCCTCCCGGGCCAGCAGGCGCAGCCAGGGGCGGGCTAGGCCGGTGACGACGGCGGCCTCGGGGCCGCTGCCCTGGACGTCACCCAGGACGAAGCACCAGCGGTCACCGGGGCACGGGAAGATGTCGTAGAAGTCACCACCGACCACCCCGTCGTCGCTGGGCTCGTACACGAGTGAGCTGGCGACGCCCGGTATGTCGGCGACCTTGCTGGGCAGCAGTCCGCGCTGCAGGATGCGGCTGATGGTGGCCTGCCGGGTGTAGGCGCGGGCCGCGCCCACGGCGAGGCCGACCCGGCGCACGAAGTCCTCTATCAGGGCGGTCACCTCGTCGGGGACGCGGGCGATGCCCTCGCGGCCGACGAGCACGGCGCCCAGGGTGCGGCCGCCCGAGGTGATCCGGTACGCGAGGGCGACACCGTCGCTCCCGTCCGCCGGCTCGGCGTCCTCCGCGCTGCCGGGCCACGGGATCGAGACCGGTCCGGTGCCGACCCGCTCGGGGAGCCGGAGCGGGTCGCCCTCCAGCACCTCGCGCAACGGGTCGGTGCGGGTCTCGTCGATGTGCCAGACCTTGGCGAGCCGGGGGACGGCCGCCCGGCCGCCGCTCTCCGGCTCCAGCCAGATCGCGCACCAGTCGGCGAGCCTGGGGACCAGTAACTGTCCGGCGAGCGCGGCCACGATGTCCTCGTCGAGCTGCCCGGCCAGCAGGTCGGAGGCCTCCGCGAGGAACGAGAGCGCGCCGCGCCCGGCCCAGTCCGCGTCGTCCCGCAGGGCGCGACGGGCGGTGGGGGCGAGGAGTTCGGCGGCGCGCAGGCCCTGCTGGAAGCCGGGTTCCGTGCGGGCGTCCGCGAAGGGGTTCCAGTCGTCGACGGGGAGCCGGGCCCAGACGGTCTTGAGGCCGGTGCGGTAGGTGATGCCCCAGCGTTCCGAGAGGGTGGCGACGAGTTCCAGCCCGCGCCCGTACTCGGCGGGCTCCCCCGGTCCGGCCGCGCCGTCGGATCCGGCGCCGTTCTCGCTGCCGTCGCTGCGCACGGCACGGGCCGGGTGGTGGTCGGAGACCTCCAGCACCAGTGCGGACGCCTCGTCCTCGGTCGCCTCCTCCAGCCGGAAGAGCAGTTCGACGTTGGTCCCGGCGTGCACGACGGCGTTGGTGACCAGTTCGCTGACGATCACCGCCGCGTCGTCGGACAGCCGGTCGCTGAACCCCACCGCGGCGGGCAGGCCGAGCCCGCTCCACTCGGTGAGCGCCGCCGCGACGAACCGCCGGGCCGCGGCGGGCGCGAGCAGGTTCCCGGGCAGACTCGTACGGGCGACCGGCTGGGTGCCCGTGGACTCGGCGCTGGTTCCGGGACGTTGCACAATGTCCCGCTGCAAGGGAATGGACCCCACCGGGCGGCTCCTGACCTGTTCTGGCTCTGCCTGTTCTCGCTCTTGCGCCGCTGACGACAGGGACAGAGTGACAGATCGGCCCACCCCACACGCGCCGAGTTACCGAAGTGAGCGGAGAAGCAAGCGCCGGAGCGCACGCCGGGGCGGGCGCGGTGTCACGTCCTGGTCCCCGCGCCGGGGCGCGGGGACCGGCCGGCCGGGACCGGGTGGCGGGCCGTCCTCACGCCTCGCGGGAGCCCGCGTACATGTCCTCGATCAGATTCTTGTAGGCGCGCTCGACGACGGGCCGCTTCAGCTTGAGGCTGGGCGTCACCTCACCGTGCTCGATGTCCAGGTCACGCGGGAGCAGCCGGAACTTCTTGATGGTCTGCCAGCGCTGGAGACCCTCGTTGAGGCGCTTCACATAACCGTCGATCAGCTCGACGGTCCGCGGGGCCGCCACGACGTCCGCGTACGACTTGCCCTCCATGCCGTTCTCGGCGGCCCAGCCGAGGATGGTCGGCTCGTCGAGGGCGATCAGCGCGGTGCAGAAGTTACGGTCCGCGCCGTGCACCAGGATGTTGGAGACGAACGGGCACACCGCCTTGAACTGGCCCTCGACCTCGGCCGGGGCGATGTACTTGCCGCCCGATGTCTTGATCAGGTCCTTCTTGCGGTCGGTGATCCGGAGGTAGCCGTCCACGGACAGCTCACCGATGTCCCCGGTGTGGAACCAGCCGTCGGCCTCCAGCACCTCGGCGGTCTTGTCCGGCAGCCCCTGGTAGCCCTGCATGAGACCGGGGCCGCGCAGCATGATCTCGCCGTCGTCCGCGATCCGCACCTCGGTGCCGGGGAGCGGCTTGCCGACCGTGCCGGTGCGGTAGGCCTCACCCGGGTTGACGAAGGAGGCGGCGCTGGTCTCGGTGAGGCCGTAGCCCTCCAGGATGTGGATCCCGGCGCCCGCGAAGAAGAAGCCGATGTCGGGTGCGAGGGCGGCGGAACCCGAGACGCAGGCGCGGAGCCGGCCGCCGAAGGCCTCGCGGATCTTCGCGAAGACCAGGGTGTCCGCGACCTTGTGCTTGGCGCCGAGCGCGAAGGGCACGGAGGCGGTGCCGGTGCGCCGGAAGTTGTCCTGGGAGACCTTCGCGTACTCACGGGCGACCCCGGCCGCCCACTGGAAGATCTTGTACTTGGCCGCGCCGCCGGCACGGGCCTTGGCCGCGACGCCGTTGTAGACCTTCTCGAAGATGCGGGGGACGGCGGCCATGTACGTCGGCTGGACGGTCGGCAGGTTCTCGATGATCTTGTCGACCCGGCCGTCGACGGCGGTGACGTGCCCCACCTCGATCTGGCCGGAGGTGAGGACCTTGCCGAAGACGTGCGCGAGCGGCAGCCAGAGGTACTGGACGTCGTCCTTGGTGATCAGGCCGGTGGAGACGGTGGCCTTGGCCATGTAAGACCAGTTGTCGTGCGGCAGCCGCACCCCCTTGGGGCGACCGGTGGTGCCGGAGGTGTAGATGAGGGTCGCGAGCTGCTCCGGGGTGATCGCGTCGACCCGCTCGGTGATCGCGGCGGGGTTCTTCGCCAGGTGCTCGGTACCCCGCGCCTCCAGATCGGCCAGCGTGAGCACCCAGCCCTCGGGGTCACCCTCGGCCGGTCCGGCGCCCTCGGCGTCGATGACGACGACATGGGCGAGGTCCGGCAGCTCGGCACGGCGCTCCCGGGCCTTGGCGAGCTGCACGGCGTCCTCGGCGATCAGTACCCGGCTCTGGGAGTCGGAGAGGATGAACGCCGACTCCTCGGTGTTGGTGGAGGGGTAGATCGTGGTGGTCGCGGCGCCCGCGCACATGACGCCGAGGTCGACGAGGATCCACTCGACCCGGGTGCTCGCGGCGAGCGCGACGCGCTCCTCCGGCAGCACCCCCAGCGAGATCAGTCCGGCCCCGATGGCGTACACCCGCTCGGCGGCCCGCGCCCAGCTGAGTGACTTCCACTCATCGGCGCCCCGGCCGTCGGCCGCGGGGACGGGGTAGCGGTACGCCTCCGCGTCCGGGGTGGCTGCCACCCGGTCGATGAAGAGGGTCGCCACGGACGGCGGACGGTTCTCGATCATGGTCTGTGCGTCGCTCACGACATCCTCCGGGCCTACGGCAGTGCTTCACGACCGGCTGCTGGTTCGCGGTTTGTTCTCCGCGTGTGTCTGGTGCTTGATCCTGCTTGTTTAACTCACGAGTAACTACGAAGTCGTGATCAGGGTAGAGCGCCCGCGTCCGCCGCGTAAGGGGCAATCGAACCCCGCTTCATAACGAACGAGCCCCCGCGCCGCAGCGTTCTGCGATGCGGGGGCCCATGGGTCTACCGATCAGTAGGGTCGGCGGGCGGGCACAAGGGTCACTTCTTGGCCTTGCTTTCCCCGGCGGACTCGTCGGTCGACAGTACGGAGATGAACGCGTCCTGCGGCACCTCCACGTTGCCGACCATCTTCATCCGCTTCTTGCCTTCCTTCTGCTTCTCCAGCAGCTTCCGCTTACGGGAGATGTCACCGCCGTAGCACTTGGCGAGAACGTCCTTGCGGATGGCGCGGACGGTCTCACGGGCGATGACCCGGGAGCCGATGGCCGCCTGGATCGGCACCTCGAAGTTCTGCCGGGGGATGAGCTTCTGCAGCTTGGCGACGAGCCGGACGCCGTACGCGTACGCCTTGTCCTTGTGCGTCACCGCGGAGAACGCGTCGACCTTGTCGCCGTGCAGCAGGATGTCGACCTTGACGAGCTCCGCCGACTGCTCGCCGGTGGGCTCGTAGTCGAGCGAGGCGTAGCCGCGGGTCTTGGACTTCAGCTGGTCGAAGAAGTCGAACACGATCTCCGCGAGCGGCAGGGTGTAGCGGATCTCGACCCGGTCCTCCGAGAGGTAGTCCATGCCGAGGAGGGTGCCGCGGCGCTGCTGGCACAGCTCCATGATCGCGCCGATGAACTCGCTGGGCGCCAGGACCGTGGCCCGGACGACCGGCTCGTGCACCTTGTCGATCTTGCCCTCGGGGAATTCACTCGGGTTGGTGACGGTGTGCTCGCTGCCGTCCTCCATCTCCACCCGGTAGACCACGTTGGGCGCGGTGGCGATGAGGTCGAGGCCGAACTCCCGCTCCAGCCGCTCGCGGACCACGTCGAGGTGGAGCAGGCCGAGGAAGCCGACGCGGAAGCCGAAGCCGAGCGCCGCGGAGGTCTCCGGCTCGTACACCAGGGCGGCGTCGTTGAGCTGGAGCTTGTCGAGAGCCTCGCGCAGGTCCGGGTAGTCCGATCCGTCCAGCGGGTACAGACCGGAGAACACCATCGGCTTGGGGTCCTTGTAGCCGCCCAGCGCCTCGGTCGCCCCCTTGTTGAGGGAGGTGATCGTGTCGCCGACCTTGGACTGCCGGACATCCTTCACGCCGGTGATGATGTAGCCGACCTCACCCACGCCGATGCCGTCGGACGGCGTCATCTCCGGGGAGGAGACGCCGATCTCCAGCAGCTCGTGGGTGGCGCCGGTGGACATCATCCGGATGCGCTCGCGCTTGTTCAGCGAGCCGTCGACGACACGGACGTACGTCACGACACCGCGGTACGAGTCGTAGACCGAGTCGAAGATCATCGCGCGGGCCGGGGCGTCGGCCTTGCCGACCGGCGCCGGAACGTCCCTGACCACCCGGTTCAGCAGCGCGTCCACCCCGACACCGGTCTTCGCGGAGACCTTCAGCACATCCTCCGGCTGGCAGCCGATGAGGTTGGCCAGCTCCTCGGAGAACTTCTCGGGCTGGGCCGCCGGAAGGTCGATCTTGTTGAGCACTGGGACGATGGTGAGGTCGTTCTCCATCGCCAGGTAGAGGTTGGCGAGGGTCTGGGCCTCGATGCCCTGCGCGGCGTCGACCAGCAGGACCGTGCCCTCACAGGCCGCGAGCGAGCGGGAGACCTCGTAGGTGAAGTCGACGTGCCCCGGGGTGTCGATCATGTTGAGGACGTGGGTGCTGCCCTGGTCCTCGCCGACGGTGGGTGCCCAGGGCAGCCGTACCGCCTGGGACTTGATGGTGATGCCACGCTCGCGCTCGATGTCCATCCGGTCGAGGTACTGAGCGCGCATCTGCCGCTGGTCGACCACACCGGTCAGCTGGAGCATCCGGTCGGCAAGGGTCGACTTGCCGTGGTCGATGTGCGCGATGATGCAGAAATTGCGGATCAGCGCCGGGTCGGTACGGCTCGGCTCGGGCACGTGGAGAGGAGTCGCGGGCACGCAGGGTCCTGATTCTTGAGACGCCGAACGCCGTGTCTCGGGTCGATGTCGGGTCGGTCGGATCTGTACTCGGATCTGTACGTAGCTCCCATCGTCCCACGCCCGCGGAGCGGAGACCGGTTTGGGCCGGTCGGAGCGCGGCTGCTACCGTGGACAGCTGTGCCTCGTGGCATTCCTGCCTCAGGGCACACATCGAAGATCCAACGAACCTGAAAAGGCTCTTTCGTGGCGAACATCAAGTCCCAGATCAAGCGGAACAAGACCAACGAGAAGGCGCGCCTGCGCAACAAGGCCGTCAAGTCGTCGCTCAAGACCGCAATCCGCAAGGCCCGCGAGGCCGTCGTCGCGGGTGACGCCGAGAAGGCCACTGTGGCCGTCCGCGACGCCTCCCGTGCGCTCGACAAGGCTGTCTCGAAGGGTGTCATCCACAAGAACGCCGCCGCCAACAAGAAGTCGGCGCTGGCCACCAAGGTTGCCACCCTCCAGGGCTGAGCATTCCCGATGTGATCGCCGGAACGGACCCAGCGGGCCCTCTCTCCCGCTCCTGACCGGCACCCCGCGCCGCACACCGAACCTGCGTTCGCCACGCGGGTGCGGCGCACCAAGCACAGACCGAAGGCCCCGTTCGTTTCCCTCCCCAGGGAAACACCCGGGGCCTTTGTCATGCGCGACGCGCACCAGACAACGGCTCGCCCCGATCAAGCACCGGTCCGGCAAAACCCAGCCCGTCCGGCGATTGACGACACACACCCACCCCCACCTCAAAGCCCACCCCGGCAAACCCAGCCCGTCCGGTGATTGAGGAAGCCCGAACGGCAAGTTCAAGCCCGTCCGGCGATTGAGGACACCGCGGCCGGACCACCGAACGGCGGCGACGTCGCCCCCGTTACCGCCCCGTCCGAGCCGCCCGAGCCACCGCCACCACGGCCTTCTCCAGCGCGTACGCCGGATCGTCCCCGCCCCCCTTGACCCCCGCGTCCGCGTCCGCGACCGCCCGCAGCGCCACCGCGACCCCGTCAGGCGTCCACCCACGCATCTGCTGACGCACCCGGTCGATCTTCCACGGCGGCATGCCCAGCTCACGGGCGAGATCCGCCGGCCGCCCCCCGCGCGCCGACGACAGCTTGCCGATCGCCCGTACGCCCTGCGCAAGCGCGCTGGTGATCAGGACGGCCGCCACCCCGGTCGACAGCGACCAGCGCAGCGCCTCCAGCGCCTCAGCCGCCCGCCCCTCGACCGCCCGGTCGGCGACCGTGAAGCTCGACGCCTCCGCACGCCCCGTGTAGTAGCGCGCGACGACCGCCTCGTCGATCGTGCCCTCGACGTCCGCGACGAGCTGCGACGCCGCACTCGCCAGCTCCCGCAGATCACTGCCGATCGAATCGACCAGCGACTGGCACGCCTCCGGCGTCGCCGAGCGCCCCAGCGCCCGGAACTCACCCCGTACAAAGGAGAGCCGTTCGGCCGGCTTGGTGGTCTTCGGGCAGGCGACCTCCCGCGCACCCGCCTTGCGCGCCGCCTCCAGCAGTCCCTTGCCCTTGGCGTCGCCCGCGTGCAACAGCACGAGCGTGATCTCCTCGACCGGATCGTCCAGGTACTTCTTGACGTCCTTGACCGTGTCGGCGGGGAGATCCTGCGCGTTGCGCACGATCACCACCTTGCGCTCCGCGAAGAGCGACGGGCTCGTCAGCTCGGCAAGCGTGCCCGGCTGGAGCTGGTCGGAGGTGAGGTCCCGGACGTCCGTCTCGGCGTCGGACGCGCGGGCAGCCGCCACCACCTGTTGCACGGCGCGGTCCAGGAGCAGGTCCTCCTGGCCCACGGCGAGGGTGAGCGGGGCGAGCGGGTCGTCGGTGGAATTCCTTCTGGTGGCCATCGCCGTCCAGCATCCCACGCGGCACCGACAGCCCGGCCGGCCACTGACAGCCCGACCGGCCGCTGTCGGGCCGCCGCCGCCCGTGCCGGAGAATGGGCGGGTGAGCGATGTGAGACATGTGCTGGTGCTGCCCGACCGCGATACGGCGCAGGAGGTGGCGGACGAACTGTCCGACCGGTTCGGGGTCACCGAGGAGCCGCAGCTCGTGCGCGACGCCCTGGCCGGCGAGGACGACGCGGAGGACGCGCAGTGGCTGGTGGTCGTGGAGGACCCGGACCGCCGACTGGACGCCGCGGCTCTCGACGGGTTCGCCGCGGAGTACGAGGGCTGGCTGGAGACCCCTTAGCGGGCGTCCGGGCGGGCCCGGACGGGCTCAGTCCTTCGGGACGATCTGGATGTCCATGTCGATGGAGATGCTGGAGCCGACAGCGGCGATCCCACGGGCCAGCATCGTCTGCCAGGTGAGTGTGAAGTCCTCGCGGTGCAGCTCGGTGGTGGCCCGGCAGGCAGCCCGCGTCTCGCCCTCCAGACCGTTGCCGAGGCCGAGGTAGTGGGTGTCCAGCGTGACCGTACGGCTCACGCCGTGGAGGGTGAGCGCGCCGCTCACCCCCCAGCGGGTGCCGCCGCGGTGGACGAACCGGTCGCTGTAGAACTCCAGCGTCGGATAGCGGCCGACGTCGAGGAAGTCGCCGGAGCGCAGATGGTCGTCGCGCATCTGGACGTTCGTGTCGATCGAGGCGGCGTCGATGATCACGTGCATGGCCGAGTTCTCCATGCGGTCAGCGATCCGGACCGCGCCCGCGAAGGTGTTGAACCGGCCGTGGACGCGGGCCATCCCGATGTGCCGGGCCGTGAAGCCGATCTGCGAGTGCATCGGCTCGATCTCCCACTCACCCGGGTCGGGCAGCTGCGGGGGCGCGGACATCTGAAGGGTCACATCGCCCAGCCCCGCGTTCTCGCCCTCGGTGACCGAGGCCGAGCCGTGGAACGGGGTGAAGCCCTCAGCCGTGACGGCCAGCCGGTACTCCCCCGCCGGGACGGTGGCGAGGACATTGCCGTACGGGTCCGTCTCACCGGCGACGACCTTGCGCCCCGTGGCGTCCGTGACCACGAACTCGGCCTGTCGGACGGCCTCGTTGACCGGGTCGAGCACTCGGCAGCTGAGGACTCCCGCCGAGTCCGGTACGGCGAGTCCCGCGAGGGCGCTGCCGCGCGCGGCACCCGTCGCTCCCTTGTTTCCGAGCCAGCGGCCGAACATCTTCACGTACTCCCCGGGGGCATCTTCACCATGGGGCCGGATGGCTGGACGTCGTTGTCGGAGCAGCGGCCCGCCGACGAGCATGCATTCGATCACTCTTGTGGTGTTCGAGGCAAACAGAGCATCTCGGCGGTGCTTGGGCGGAGGTGTTAACGAAGGTCCGAATTTGTCACTCCGTTCGTGTGTGTCACCCATTCGGGACGGGCGCACCGTCCCTGCGGGCGGTGGGCAGCCGGTCGAGGTCGAGTCCGAAGTGCTCGCGGTACGCGGTGAGCACCTCCTCGTCGCACCCCAGCGAGGTCTCGTGCCGCTGACCGTCGGCCGTCGTGACGAGCTTCCGGCCGCTGAGCGTGATCCGGCCGGTGGTGGTGAAGCGGGAGCAGACCGTGGACCGGGTGAAACCGGAGTCGGGTGAGGTGCGGTGGTACCAGGCACCGGCCAGGAAGTCCGCCAGCACCCGGGGCCGCAGGTCCAGCAGCAACTGCGGCGCACCGTCACGCAGCACCTCGACGTCCCCGTAGCGCTCTCCGTCCTCCCCGGCGGCCCGCCTGATCCGGAAGGTGCCGCGCGGGTCCTCCTGGTCGGTGCGGTCGTCGAGTGCGAGCGGCTGCTGGGCGTGGTCACCGAAGCCGACGTCCGCGAGCCACGGGCCGGTACCGTCCGCCGTCCCCACCCGGAGCGCCAGGTGGTCATAGGGAATGCCGAGCTTCCCGTCCTCGCCGTGGACCCGGCCTTGAAGCAGCGTGACGTCGAAGCCCAGCTCCCGCAGCAGCACGGCGAAGGCCCCGTTGAGTTCGTAGCAGAACCCACCGCGGCGGCCGGCCACGATCTTGTCGAGGAGCGCCTGATCCTCCAGCACGATGTCCTCGCCGAGATGGATCGAGAGGTTCTCGAAGGGCACGGCGGTGAGGTGGCGCAGTTGCAGCTCGCGCAGTGCCGCCGCATCGGCGCGGGCGGGCCGGGTCGCGCCGATGCGTGCCAGGTAGGAGTCGACGGTGTGCGGGAGGTGCGGGTCCATCCCGGCAGTCTGTCCCGGTGCACGGTGGCCCGCCATGAGGCGGTGGTCCTAGGACCGGCGTCGGAGGCGCGGTGCCGGGTGCACTGGCTAACGTGCGGGACATGACGGAGCACGAGCCGGCCCGCAGCCGGGAGCAACGCAAGCAGGATGCGCTCGATCGCCTGGAGAAGGACAAGGACGCATGGGTGTCCACCGCCTCGCCGGACGGCGTACCGACCCTGGTGCCGCTGTGCTTCGTGTGGAACCGGGGGGCGCTGCTGATGGCCACCCGGCGCACCAACCCCACCGCGGTCAACGTGACACCGGCCGGGCAGGCCGGGATCGCGGTGGGCCACACCCGCGATGTGGTCCTCATCGAGGCGACGGCCGAGGTGATCGAAGGGGCGGACCTCGACCCGGAGTCGGGCGACGCCTTCGCCGCCAAGTTCGACTGGGACCTGAGGAACAGCCCCGCCTGGGTGTACCTGCGCTTCACACCGACCGCGATCAGGGCGTGGCGCGAGGTGAACGAGCTGGCCGGCCGTGAACTGATGGCCGACGGCCGGTGGCTGGACTGAGCGCAGCACGATGAACCGGCGCCCGGCAGACGGTGGCTGCGCTGAGGGTTGGGTCATGACCGGCCCACCGCCCGCAGCCCCTGCCCGGCGCCCGTCACCGCGATCGCACCGTTTCTGTCGGTGCGGAGCACCACCGCTCCCCCGGCCCTGAGCGTCTCGACCGTGCCGGCGGCCGGATGCCCGTACGGGTTGTCCCGGCCCACGCTGACCAGGGCGAACCTCGGATGCACGGCCCGGAGCAGGGCGGCGTCCTGGTATGCGGAGCCGTGATGGGCGACCTTGAGCACATCCACGCGCGGGAGGGTCGGGTAGCTGCGCAACAGCCGCTGCTGGGCCGGGGGTTCGAGATCACCGGGGAGCAGCAGGGTGAGCCCGCCGGTCCGCACGAACAGGGTGACGCTGGCATCGTTCGGCCCCTGCGGCGGGGGCCCGGCCGCCGGACCCGCAGAGGCACCGCCCACCGGCCACAGCACCTGCCAGTCGAGCGCGCCGATCCGGCGGCGCTCACCGGGGACGGTCCGCACCACGGAGACCCGGGCCGCCGCTGCCGTTCTCGTCACGAACGCGGCCTGCTCCGGCGGTTCGTCCAGGCTCGTCGTCTGGATCGCGCCCACCGCTCTGCCCCGCAGAACACCGGGCAGACCCCGGACGTGGTCTGCGTGAAAATGGGTCAGCAGCAGCAACGGGACGCGGGTGATCCCCAGATCACGCAGGCACCGGTCCGCGAGCCGGGGATCGGGTCCGGTGTCGACGACCACGCCCGAGCCGGGCCCCGCCGCGAGCACCAGGGCATCGCCCTGACCCACGTCGCACATCGCGAACGCCCACCCGGGCGGCGGCCATCCGGTCAGCACCCGGGTCAACGGCACCGGGCGCACCACCGCGAGCACCAGGAGCAGCGCCGCGGCGCAACACACCCAGGGGTGCCGTCCGACGCGCCGGGCCGCCAGCACCACCAGCCCGGTCAGCACCGCCAGCAGCAGCGCGCCCGTTCGCCCGTCGGGCCAGTCGATCTCCGCGCCGGGCAGCGCCGCACCGGTCCGGGCCACAGAGGCGATCCACCCGGCCGGCCACCCCGCCACCCGGGCGAGCAGCTCGGCCCCGGGCATGGCCACGGGCGCCAGGGCCAGCGCGGCGAACCCGAGCACCGTGGCCGGCGCCACCGCGAACTCGGCCAGCAGGTTGCACGGGATCGCCACCAGGCTCACCCGGGAGGCGAGCAGCACCACAACGGGCGAGCACACCGCCTGCGCCGCCGCCGCGGCAGCCAGAGCCTCGGCCAACCGGGGCGGCACCCGGCGCCGTTGCAGCGCGTCGCTCCACCGCGGGGCGATGGTCAAGAGCGCGCCGGTGGCCAGGACCGACAGGACGAATCCGTAACCGCGCGCCAGCCAGGGGTCGTAGAGCACCAGCAGCAGAACGGCGGCGGCCAGCGCGGGGATCAGTGTCCTGCGCCGTCCGGTGCCGATGGCGAGCAGTGTGATCAGGCCGCAGGCCGCGGCCCGCAGCACACTGGGTTCGGGGCGGCAGACGAGGACGAACGCGAGCGTGAGTCCGCCGCCGAGCAGGGCGGTCATCCGCAACGGGATCCCCAGCACGGGTGCCAGTCCACGGCGTTCGGCCCGCAGGGCGCTGCCGGCCGGTCCGATGAGCAGGACCAGCAGGATCGCCAGGTTGGCACCCGAAACCGCCATCAGATGGGTGAGGTCGGTCGCCCTGAACGCGTCGTGCAGCTCCGGCGTGACCCGGGTGGTGTCACCGACGACCAGTCCGGGCAGGAGCGCCCGAGCATCGGGACCGAGCCCCTCGGTCGCGGTGCGCAGCCCGGCGCGCAGGCTGCCCGCCGTGCGCTGGACGAGCGTGGGCGGCCCGGTGACGCGGGGCGGGCCCTTGCCGGCGGGGCGAAGAACCGCGGCGGCCCGCTCCCCGTCGTGCAGCGGTGGCGCCAGCCGGCCGCTGATCCGTAATCGGGTGGAGGGCAGCAGCCGCTGCCACTGCTCCGCCGCACCGCCGGGTGTGACGATGACCAGCACCGGAGTGCGCAGCCGGACAGCCGTGGCGCCGGCCCCTGTCCGCAGCCGGGTGATCTCGGCGTCCAGGAGCAGGGCGGCGGGGGTGCTGTGGTCACCGCGCACCCGGGGGAAGGTCCGGCGGGCATCGGAGGTCAGGGTGATCTCCGCCTCGATCCTCGCGAACTGCCGGGCCAGCCCGTGCACGGGCCCCTGCCGTACGTCGGCGCTGTGCAGCCCGGCCGACGCCGTGCCGGCGGCCGCGCAGAGGAGCACCGCCGCAGCCGCCGTCGCGTGCGGACGCCACCGCCCCTCACTCAACGGGTACGCACGCCGCCGAACGGAACGGACGGGCGGATATCCCGACCCAGGCCGGACTCCCGCCCCGGACGGGGCGCCTGGCACAGGCAGGGCTCCCGGCCCAGGCCGGGATCCAGGCGCGCGTCGGAATCCAGGCAGGGCCAAGAGGACCATGGCCGCGCCGAGACAGAGCACCGCCCCCGCCGCCGCCCACCTGCCCGGCGCTCCCACCGTCAGCGCGGCAGCGGCCCAGGCCGCCAGCGCCGGCGGAACCAGTCGCAGATCGGGCGGGCCCTCCTGCCGGGGATCGGCGTCCCCGAGCCGTCGGCCCGACGCCGTGTGGACGTCCCCGGCGCTCACGGTCGCACCAGGGGCTGGAGGTCGGCGAACCTGCGGTCACCGATCCCCGTGACCTCGTGGAGTTCGTCGACGGACCGGAAACCACCGTGCTGGGTGCGGTAGTCGACGATGTGCTGGGCGAGAACGGGCCCCACTCCTGGCAGGGTTTCGAGCTGATCGGCGGTCGCGCCACTGAGGCTCACCGGTCCGGTGGCGGGGCCCGTGGCCGTAGGACCCGCGCCACCACCACCCGCGCCGCCTGCGGCAACCGTGCCGGGCGGTGCACCCACCAGGATCTGTTCCCCGTCCACGAGCACCCGGGCCCGGTTGAGGCCGTCGAGATCCACACCGGGCCGGACTCCGCCCGCCGCCTGCAGCGCGTCGGTGACCCGGGCGCCGGACGGCAGCCGGTGAATGCCGGGCCGCCGCACCTTGCCGCTGACATCCACCACGATCCGCCCGCCGGTCCCCCCGACGGCGGGGGGCGGGCCCGGGGGCGGCGCTGGGGGGCCTCCCCCCCCCGCCCCCCGGG
>CBRG010000119.1 GCA_000470535.1 Streptomyces sp. AW19M42 | reverse complement strand
CGGCAGTTTGACGACAGGGCCTAGCGACGCCGCAGGTCCGCCACTCTCGCCCGCTCCCCCTGCGCCTGCTCGGCCAGCACCGCAGAACCCCGCAGCGGCTGCGGCCCGCTCCCGTGCGTGCGCCGCTGTCCCGGGAGCGGCATGTCCCGGCGGTTGCCCCGCCCAGACGCCCCCGGTTCGGCCGACGCCGGGGCCGGCGCGCCCCCAGAACCCGCCACCACGATCTGCACCCCCTGATCGGCCAGGGCCTGCAGCTCCGCCGCGGCACGGTCGTCGTGCGCGGCCGGTTCGTCCGTCACGAGCCGGGTGATGAGGTCGGTCGGCACCGTCTGGAACATGGTGTCGGAGCCGAGCTTGGTGTGGTCGGCCAGGACCACCACCTCCCCGGCCGCCTGCACCAGCGCCCGGTCCACGCTCGCGGAGAGCATGTTGGACGTGGAGAGCCCGCGCTCGGCGGTGAGGCCGCTGCCGGAGAGGAACGCCCGCGAGACCCGCAGCCCCTGGAGCGACTGCTCGGCCCCGCTGCCCACCAGGGCGTAGTTCGAACCGCGCAGCGTGCCCCCGGTCATCACCACCTCGACCCGGTTGGCATGGGCCAGCGCCTGGGCGACCAGCAGCGAATTGGTGACCACGGTCAGACCGGGGACCCTCGCGAGCCGGCGGGCCAGCTCCTGCGTGGTCGTACCGGCGCCGACCACGATGGCCTCGCCCTCTTCGACGAGACCGGCGGCCAGGTCGGCGATGGCGGTCTTCTCCGCGGTGGCGAGATGGGATTTCTGCGGAAACCCGGACTCCCGCGTGAAGCCGCCCGGCAAGACCGCACCGCCGTGCCGGCGGTCGAGGAGTCCTTCTGCCTCCAGTGCCCGCACGTCCCGCCGCACGGTCACTTCGGAGGTCTGGACGACGCGGGCGAGCTCACGGAGCGATACCGCCCCGTTGGCGCGCACCATTTCGAGGATCAATTGACGACGTTCTGCAGCGAACACGAAACTGACAGTAACGCCATTGCCCGAGGGTTCTCAGCAGTTTGCGCTGAATTGCAGAAGATGTGCACGCAAAGGGCCGCCAAGTGGTATACGCGGCACTGTTGTTGTTCCCTACTGATCGCGGGTGGTCGCGCGACCGCCCGAGTTGACGGGAGTTGCCGGGGAATGCCGGGCCCGCCGAGGGATCCGCGGGAGGGCTACGCCTCGCCCGCCTGCTTACGGGTGTGCAACTGGCGGGCCACTTCCGCGATCGATCCCGACAGGGACGGATACACAGTGAAGGCGTTTGCGATCTGTTCCACCGTCAGGTTGTTGTCGACGGCGATCGAGATCGGGTGGATCAGTTCGCTCGCCCGCGGTGCGACGACACAGCCGCCGACCACGATGCCGGTGCCGGGGCGGCAGAGTATTTTGACGAAGCCGTCCCGGATGCCCTGCATCTTGGCGCGCGGGTTGCGCAGCAGCGGCAGCTTGACGACCCGTGCGTCGATCTTTCCCGAGTCGACGTCGGACTGGCTGTAGCCGACCGTGGCGATCTCCGGGTCGGTGAAGACGTTCGAGGAGACCGTCTTCAGGTTCAGCGGCGTGACCGCGTCCCCCAGGAAGTGGTACATCGCGATCCGGCCCTGCATCGCGGCGACCGAGGCGAGCGCGAAGATCCCGGTGACGTCACCGGCCGCGTAGACACTCGGTGCGCTGGTGCGGGAGACCTTGTCGGTCCAGATGTGGCCCGAGTCCTTGAGCCGGACCCCGGCCTCCTCCAGGCCCATGCCCGCACTGTTCGGGATCGCGCCGACCGCCATCAGGCAGTGCGAGCCGGAGATGACCCGGCCGTCGGCCAGGGTGACCTCGACCCGGTCGCCGACGCGCTTGGCGGACTGGGCGCGGGAGCGGGCCATCACGTTCATGCCGCGGCGCCGGAACACGTCCTCCAGGACGGCGGCGGCGTCCGGGTCCTCGCCCGGCAGCACCCGGTCCCGGGACGAGACGAGCGTGACGCGGGAGCCGAGCGCCTGGTAGGCACCGGCGAACTCCGCGCCCGTGACACCGGAGCCGACGACGATGAGCTCCTCGGGGAGCTCGTCGAGGTCGTAGACCTGGGTCCAGTTCAGGATCCGCTCGCCGTCGGGAAGCGCGTCCGGGATCTCCCGGGGGTGGCCGCCCGTCGCGATCAGCACGGCGTCGGCGGTGAGGGTCTCCTCCGTGCCGTCGGCCGCGGTCACGACGACGCTGCGGGAGCCGTCGGCGGCCTGGAGCCCCTCCAGCCGGCCCCGGCCGCGCATCACCCGCGCACCCGCGCGGGTGACGGAGGCGGTGATGTCGTGGGACTGGGCGAGCGCGAGGCGCTTCACCCGTCGGTTGACCTTGCCCAGGTCGACGCCGACCACGCGCGCGGCCTGCTCTATGTGCGGCGTGTCGTCCGCGACGATGATACCGAGCTCCTCGTACGAGGAGTCGAAGGTGGTCATCACCTCTGCCGTCGCGATCAGGGTCTTCGAGGGCACGCAGTCGGTGAGCACGGACGCGCCGCCGAGGCCGTCGCAGTCGACGACGGTCACCTCCGCGCCGAGCTGGGCGCCCACCAATGCCGCCTCGTACCCGCCGGGTCCGCCGCCGATGATCACGATCCGGGTCACGAAAAGTCCGCCTCGCGTTTCGTCCCACGGCCGCCTGCTGTCCCGGCCGGGGTCCAGGGGGTCCCCCGGGTGAATGCAGTACGTACCTCATTGTCCCGCACGCGCCAAGGTGCTTCGCCCCGGGGCCCTCCATACGTGCGCCGGGCCCCTGGGGCGGGGGCCGGGCCGCGGGCGGCGGACCCCCCGAGCGGGCGTCTTCCTCTCAGGAATCGACCTCACCGGGGCCACCTCCCGTACCCTCGACCCCATGTCGCTCTACGCCGCATACGCCGGCAACCTCGACGCGCGGCTGATGACGCGCCGCGCACCGCACTCGCCGCTGCGCGGAACCGGCTGGCTGAACGGCTGGCGGCTGACGTTCGGCGGGGAGCAGATGGGCTGGGAGGGCGCGCTGGCCACGGTGGTCGAGGCGCCGCGCTCGCAGGTCTTCGTCGCCCTGTACGACCTGGCTCCGATGGACGAGGACTCCATGGACCGCTGGGAGGGCGTCGGCCTCGACATCTACCGGCGGATGCGGGTCCGGGTGCACACCCTGGACGGCGAGGAGCCGGCCTGGATGTACGTGCTGAACGGTTACGAGGGCGGGCTGCCCTCCGCCCGCTACCTCGGCGAGATCGCGGACGCCGCCGACTCGGCGGGCGCCCCGCACGACTATGTGATGGAACTCCGCAAGCGCCCCTGCTGACCCCCGCCGACCGGTCCTCCTGTGCGAAGGCACGAACCGATGCCCCGAGTCTCTGTACGGGAACATCTACGCGCGTAGGGAATCAGCGGTTACGCTCATCCGCGTGAACGCATCAGTTATTCCGGACCACATCCAGGGCGACCCGCGCGCCGCCGCCGCCGACGCCGCCGCCCGCCTGCGCGAGCTGACCGGTGCCGAGACCCACGACGTCGCACTCGTGATGGGCTCCGGCTGGGCACCCGCGGGCGATGCGCTCGGCGCCCCGGAGGCCGAGTTCCCGGTGACCGCCCTGCCCGGATTCCCGGCCCCCGCCGTCGAGGGCCACGGCGGCACGATCCGCTCGTACCTGATCGGTGAGAAGCGCGCCCTGGTCTTCCTGGGCCGCACGCACTTCTACGAGGGCCGCGGCGTCGCCGCCGTGGCGCACGGGGTGCGTACCGCTGTCGCGGCGGGCTGCAGGACCGTCGTGCTGACGAACGGCTGCGGCGGGCTGCGCGAGGGCATGCGCCCCGGGCAGCCGGTCCTGATCAGCGACCACATCAACCTCACGGCGGCGTCGCCGATCATCGGCGCCAACTTCGTCGACCTGACCGACCTGTACTCGCCACGGCTGCGCGCGCTGTGCAAGGAGGTCGACGAGACCCTCGAAGAGGGCGTGTACGTGCAGTTCCCCGGCCCGCACTACGAGACGCCCGCCGAGATCAACATGGTCCGCGTGATGGGCGGCGACCTGGTCGGCATGTCCACCGCGCTGGAGGCGATCGCGGCCCGGGAGGCCGGGGCGGAGGTCCTGGGCATCTCGCTGGTGACGAATCTGGCCGCCGGGCTGAGCGGGGAGCCGCTGAACCACGAAGAGGTGCTCCAGGCGGGCCGTGACTCCGCGACCCGGATGGGCTCGCTGCTGGCGCGCCTGCTGGACCGCATCTGACCCGGCCCCGGCCGTTACGGGGGCGCTGCCCCCGTGACGGGCAGCCCCGCCGGCGTTTGAGGCGCGGGGCCCGGGGCGGAACCCCGGTTTCGGGGCCCGTCGCAGGCGCCCCCGCGCAGCAACCCCACCAAGACCACAAGGAAGGCGGACGACCGTGAGGACTCAGGACCTCATCGCGCGGGCCAGGACCTGGCTCGCCGAGGACCCCGACCCCGAGACCCGCGACGAGCTGGCCGAGCTCATCGCGACCGAGGACCTCGACGAGCTCGGCGCACGGTTCGCCGGCACCCTCCAGTTCGGCACCGCGGGCCTCCGCGGTGAGCTGGGGGCCGGTCCGATGCGGATGAACCGCGCCGTCGTCATCCGCGCCGCCGCCGGGCTCGCCGCGTACCTGAAGGACCAGGGGCAGGCCGGCGGCCTGGTCGTCATCGGGTACGACGCCCGCTACAAGTCCACCGACTTCGCCCGCGACACCGCCGCCGTGATGACCGGCGCCGGACTGCGGGCGGCGGTACTCCCCCGCCCGCTCCCCACCCCCGTACTCGCCTACGCCATAAGGCATCTGGGCGCCGTCGCGGGCGTCGAGGTGACGGCGAGCCACAATCCGCCGCGCGACAACGGCTACAAGGTCTACCTGGGCGACGGCTCGCAGATCGTTCCCCCGGCGGACGGCGAGATCGCCGCCGCCATCGCCTCGGTCGGCCCGCTGGACACCGTGCCCCGCCCCGACGACGGCTGGGAGACCCTCGGCGACGAGGTCCTGGACGCCTACCTGGCGCGTACGGACGCCGTACTGTCCGCCGGTTCGCCGCGCACGGCCCGCGTCGTGTACACGGCGATGCACGGCGTCGGTACGTCCGTGCTCACCGCGGCCTTCGACCGGGCGGGCTTCCCCGCCCCGGTCCTCGTCCCCGAACAGGCCGAGCCGGACCCCGCGTTCCCCACCGTCGCCTTCCCCAACCCGGAAGAGCCCGGCGCGATGGATCTCGCCTTCGCCGCCGCGCGCCGCTCGGACCCCGACATCGTCATCGCCAACGACCCGGACGCCGACCGCTGCGCCGTCGCCGTCCCGGACCCGGCGGCCGACGGCGGCTGGCGGATGCTGCGCGGCGACGAGGTCGGCGCGCTGCTCGCCGCCCATCTCGTCCGCCGCGGGGTCACCGGCGTCCTCGCGGAGTCGATCGTCTCGTCGTCCCTCCTCGGCCGGATCGCGGAGAAGGCCGGCCTCGGTTACGAGGAGACGCTGACGGGCTTCAAGTGGATCGCCCGGGTGGACGGTCTGCGCTACGGCTACGAGGAGGCGCTCGGCTACTGCGTCGACCCGGACGGCGTCCGCGACAAGGACGGCATCACCGCCGCACTGCTCGTCGCGGAACTCGCCTCCGAACTGAAGGAACAGGGCCGCACCCTGCCCGACCTGCTGGACGACCTCGCGGTCGAGCACGGGCTGCACGCCACGGACCAGCTGTCGGTGCGGGTCGAGGACCTGTCCCTCATCGCGGACGCCATGCGCCGCCTGCGCGAGCAGCCGCCGGCCGCCCTCGCCGGACTCGCCGTCACCTCGGCCGAGGACCTCTCGCACGGCTCCGCACTGCTGCCCCCCACCGACGGGCTCCGCTACCAGCTGGAGGGCGCCCGGGTCATCGTCCGCCCGAGCGGCACCGAGCCCAAGCTCAAGTGCTACCTGGAGGTCGTGGTGCCGGTCGCCTCTGCCGACGAGCTGCCGGCGGCCCGCGCGCGCGGCACGGAGCTGCTCGCCGGCATCAAGCGGGACCTGGCGGCCGCGGCGGGGATCTGACGGCCCCACCCTCCCCCGTACCTACCGCCCCCAAGAGATCGACCAGGTTGCCGAGGGCACGGAGCTGGTCGTCAGACCGCGACGCGGCCACGGTGCCCAGGGCGTCCACTTCTGCCGGACGCGGGAGCACGCCCGCGTCCGACACCGTACTGACGATGGACAGCGCAGTCCTCGAAACACTGCGCACGATCTGTACAGAGGACAACGCGCCGAAGCTCGGCCTCTACCTGGGCGACCGCGACGTCCCCGACCCGATGGGCCGGGGCCAGGAGGTGTTCAACGACTGCGCGGTGCTGATCGAAACCGGCACGGCCCTGCACATCGGCCGCCTCCCGTAACACCCCGCACCGGTCAGCCAGACACGGCGGAGAGGATCACGTCCACGAGCCTGTCCGCCGCGTCCGGCCTGCCGTGCGCCCGCGCCCGCTCCGCCATCGCATCCCGTCGGCCAGGGTCCGTGAGGAGCGGGCCGACCGCGTCCCGCAGACTCGCCTCCGTCACCTCGCCGAGCAGCGCAACAGCGGCACCGGCCTCCGCCAAGTGCCGCGCGTTGTGCGCCTGCTCGTTCCCGGCCGACGTCGCGAGCGGGACGAACACCGCCGGCTTGCCCAGCGCGGTGAGCTCGGCCAGCGTCCCGGCACCGCTCCGTGAGATCACGACATCGGCCAGCGCCAGCACGTCTGGGAGCTCCGGACCCACAAACCCGGCGAGGTAGTACCTGCTCGCCAACTCCGGTGGGAGACCGCCCACGTGGCGCCGCAACTCCTCCACGTTCGCCGGCCCGCACTGGTGGACCACGTTGGCCCGCTCCAGCAGCCATGGCAGAGCGTCCCGAACGACGCCGTTGATCTGCTGCGACCCCTGAGCCCCGCCCGTGACGTAAACGGTTGGCAGCCGCCGGTCGAAGGCCGCCAGCCCCAGGGCCTCCACAGCCTTGTCCGGATGCCCCGACAACACCTCGGGGCGCACAGGGTTACCCGTCACAACCGCAGCGCTCCGGACCGACTCCGGCAGCAACGCCACCGTGGACTCCGACGACACCGCGATCCTCGCCGCCGAGCCCGCCAGCTTCCGGTTCGCCAGACCAAGGCGCACCGTCTGCTCATGGAGGACCAGCGGGCGTCGGCACAGTCGGGCACCCAGCCCAGCGGGAACGGCCACGTATCCGCCCGTCGCGAGCACCACATCGGGCCGGAACTCCGCGATGATCTTCCGGGCCTGGGCCACGCCGAGCGGTACGCGTGCCATGTCCTTCGCGTTGGCCGGGCTCAGCATCTTCAGCGGATTACTGGAGCGCCTGATCTTGCCGGTGGCGACCGTAGTGAAGGCAATGCCCTCCGCCGGTGCAACGCGTGCCTCCAGGCCGTCGGGCGTCCCGATCCACAGCACATCGAGCGACCGGCCCTCACCGGCCAGGCGCTCCCGCAGCGCGCGGATCGCAGTCAGGGCGGGATACGTATGGCCGCCCGTGCCACCGCCCGTGACGATCAGTCGGAAGGCGTGAGGAAGAGGAGAGGGAGAAGGGCTGTTCATCGGGCGCACCTTACTGGCAAACAGCGCCACCCCCGGTACCGGCGCCGTCACGTCAGCCCGCGAACCGCGCCATCCACGCCTCGACGTCGTCGGCCGACCGGGGCAGGCCCGCCGAGAGGTTCTCGTGGCCGTCCTCGGTGACGACCAGGTCGTCCTCGATCCGGACGCCGATGCCGCGCCACTCCTCGGGCACGGTGAGGTCGTCCGGCTGGAAGTACAGGCCGGGCTCGACGGTGAGCACCATGCCGGGCTCCAGCGTGCCGTCGACGTACTCCTCGTTGCGGGCATGGGCGCAGTCGTGGACGTCCAGGCCGAGCATGTGGCCGGTGCCCGCCATGGTGAAGCGGCGCTGGAGGCCGAGTTCGTACGCGCGCTCGGCCGGGCCCTCGACGAAGCCCCACTCGACCAGGCGCTCCGCGAGGTGGCGCTGGGACGCCTCGTGGAAGTCGCGGTAGGCGGCGCCCGGCCTCACCGCGGCCATGCCCGCCTCCTGGGCCTCGTACACCGCGTCGTACACCTTGCGCTGCAGGGGGGTGAAGGTGCCGTTGATCGGGAGCGTGCGCGTGACGTCGGCGGTGTAGAGGGTGTGGGTCTCCACTCCGGCGTCGAGCAGGAGCAGGTCGCCGGGGCGTACCGGCCCGTCGTTGTCCGTCCAGTGCATGATCGTGGCGTGCTCGCCCGCCGCGCAGATCGAGCCGTAGCCGACGGCGTTGCCCTCCAGCCGGGCGCGGCGGAAGAACGTGCCCTCGATCCAGCGCTCGGACGAGGCGACCGCGCGGGAGAGCTCACCGATCACATCGGTGAATCCGCGCACGGTGGAGTCGACGGCCTTGCGGAGCTCGGTGATCTCCCACGCGTCCTTGACGAGGCGGAGGTCGCTGAGCGCCTCCTCCAGTTCGGCGTCGCGCTCCTCCTCCGTGGTGACGGCGCCCTCCAGGGACGGGTCGACACCGCGGACGATCCGGGTCGGCGCGCCGGAGCCGGCGGCCAGCGTGTCGGCCGCGGTGCGGACGTCGCGGCAGGGCAGGCCGAGTACCAGCTCCGACTCCGCGAGCGAGCGGCGCCGCCCCATCCACAGTTCCGCCGTGGGACCGGTCCAGAACTCGTCGTTGTCCCGGCTGTCGCGGGGCAGCTGGAAGCAGTAGGCGTCGTGGCCGCCGTCCGCGCGGGGTTCGAGGACGAGAGCGCCGTCCCGGGCCCGGTCGCCGGTCATGTGCACGTAGGCGGTGTAGGGCCGGAACGCGTAGCCGTCGTCGTTCGACCGGACCTTGAGGTTGCCCGACGGGATCACGAGGCGTTCGCCCGGGAAGCGCGCGGAGAGCGCGGCGCGGCGGCCGGCCGCGTGCGGGGCCTGCTCGTCGGGCTGGAGGTCGTGCCGCTCGGTGTCCGCCCAGCCGGTCCGCATCAGGGCGGACAGTTCCTCGGAGATACCTGCGTAGAGACGGTTCTTTCGGCCTTTCGCCACGTCGTACACCTTCTTCTGGTGGGTTCCTCGGCGGCGAGGGGCGTGTTCAGCCGGGTGCGGCCCGGGGCGCCCTCGCTGCCGCCGGTCGGCGGCACCCGGACGGTATCCCGCACCGCGCACTCCCGGGGCCAAGGAGTGCCAGTGGCACAGGTCGGCCATATCCGGACGGGGTCGTTGGACAATGAGGGCATGACGAACGAGAGACTCCGTGCGGCCCTGCGCCTCCTGGGGCTCGGTCATGCCGCGGCCGACGTCTATCTGGCGCTGCTCGGTCTGGCCCCCGCGCCGCTGCCCGCCATCGGCGCGTCGGCAGGCCTGGAGGGGCCGGAGCTCGACGCGGCGTACGGCGCGCTGGTCGACGCCGGTCTGGCCAGCGCCGCCGGGGACGGCGAGGACGTGGTGGCTCCGGTGCCGCCGACGGCGGGCCTGGAGATCCTGGCCCGGCACCGGGCGAGCGAGGTCGAGGCGTCGCGGATCGCGGTCGGGGGCGCGTTCGACTCGTTCCGGCGGCAGCGGCTGGCGGCGTACAACGACCATCTCGTCGAGGTCGTCACCGGCGACGCCGTCGGCCCCAGGATCCGCCGGGCCTGGGCGAGCGCCCGCGAGCAGATCCGGCAGTTCGAGTCACCGCCGTACTTCCCGCTGCCGGGCGCCACGGACGACGCGCTGGCCACCCTGGCGCGCGGGGTGACGCAGCGCGTCGTGTACTCGCGGGAGTCGCTGGAGCACCCGGGCCACCTGAAGGACGTCATCGAACCGTGCGTCAACGCCGGCGAGCAGGCCCGGGTGTTGCCGTCCGTCCCGGTCAAGCTGGTGATCATCGACGACGCGTACGCGCTCGTGTCGCTGTCGATCAAGGAGGCCGACGTGCACAACACCATGCTGGTCGTGCAGCCGTGCGGACTGCTGTCGGCGCTCATGGCGTTGTTCGAACAGTCCTGGCAGAACGCCCTGCCCTTCCACGGCCGCACCACCCGCCCCGGCGGCCTGCCGCCCGGCGACCGCCGTCTGCTGTGGCTCCTGGCGGGCGGCGCGAGCGACGAGACCGTCACCCGTGAACTGGGCATCAGCCGCCGCACCCTGTTCCGCCGCCTCCAGGTCCTGATGGCCCGGCTGGGCGCCGCGAACCGCTTCCAGCTGGCGCTGCAGGCGCAGCGCAACGGCTGGCTGTGAGCGGCACGGCCGCCGACAGGCCGCCCCTCACCGTGAGGGGCGGGGCGCCCGGACCGTGTGGGGTCTCAGCCCGTCGCGCCCAGGATCACCAGCAGGATCGCGCCGACGGCTGCCGGGGCGATCACCTCGTACGCCCAGCGCACCGATGCGGTGACGTCGCCGGCGACGGGCTTGTCGCCCGCCCGTTCGGCCAGCTCCCGCAGGTCCACCACGGTCTGGTCGGCGCCCGCGGTCAGTGCCCTGGTGGCCTGGACGTCGGCGGTCACCGATGTCCGGCCGTACGGGTCGTCCGTCGCCTGGCGGGTCTGGCGGCGGGCGGCCTTCTTGCGTTGCCGCAGGGAGACCGGGACGGCCCAGAGCTGGTACTTCGTGCCCTCCTGCGTGAACAGTTCGCTGGAGTAGCCCGCACGCACGTTCGCGACGTCGGTCCACGGCAGCGTGATCGTGCGGAACGGGTTGCGGATCCGGATGCGCCGGTCGTTGGCGAACACCACGGGGCGCACGGTGAAGGCGATCACCAGGGGGACCACGGTGAGCAGCCCGGCCAGCGCCAGCCACGGCACCCGGCCCTCGCCCCGGATCGCGGCGTCCACGCCGATCCAGAGGATGAGCAGGAGCAGCAGGGCGCCCCCGGCCAGCCCGGCGGGCGACCGGAAGGTCCGGTCGGCGTAGGTGGGCTCTGCGGGTGGCGTGGGGCTCGTCATGAGCCCGATTCTGCCTGACGGGCGCGCGGGACGCGGGGGCGGCTTCCCCGCCGCGTACCGGCCGGGGCCGTGGGGTCGGACGGTACGCGAACGGCGTGGGCCCCTGTACAGGCCGCTACGCGCGTAGATATGCTCATCTGGTGACCATGCCCACCACTGCTCCAGCATTCGCCGACGCGACGGCGTCCGACAGTGCGCTGCGCCGCTTCCTGCACGGGCTGCCCGGCGTAGACGCCGTCGGCCTCGAAGCGCGCGCCGCCTCACTCGGAACCCGTTCGATCAAGACGACGGCCAAGGCGTACGCCATCGACCTCGCCATTTCGATGATCGACCTGACGACGCTGGAAGGCGCGGACACCCCGGGCAAGGTCCGGGCGCTCGCCGCCAAGGCCGTCCATCCCGATCCCACCGACCGCACCTCGCCGCGCACCGCCGCGGTCTGCGTCTATCCGGACATGGCGGCGACCGCCGTCGCCGCCCTGGCCGGTTCCGGCGTGAAGGTGGCGTCCGTCGCGACGGCCTTTCCGGCCGGCCGGGCCGCGCTCGACGTGAAGCTGGCGGACGTCCGCGACGCCGTGTCCGCCGGGGCCGACGAGATCGACATGGTGATCGACCGGGGCGCGTTCCTCTCCGGCCGCTACCTGAAGGTGTACGAGGAGATCCTCGCCGTGAAGGCCGAGTGCGGCCCGGCCCGGCTGAAGGTGATCTTCGAGACCGGCGAGCTGTCCACGTACGACAACATCCGGCGGGCCTCCTGGCTCGGGATGCTGGCCGGTGCGGACTTCATCAAGACCTCGACCGGCAAGGTCGCCACCAACGCCACCCCGGCGAACACCCTGCTGATGCTGGAGGCGGTGCGCGACTTCCGGGCGCAGACCGGCGTCCAGATCGGCGTGAAGCCGGCCGGCGGCATCCGCACCTCCAAGGACGCGATCAAGTTCCTGGTCCTGGTGAACGAGACGGCGGGCGAGGACTGGCTGGACAACCACTGGTTCCGCTTCGGCGCCTCCAGCCTGCTGAACGACCTGCTGATGCAGCGCCAGAAGCTCAGCACCGGCCGTTACTCCGGCCCCGATTACGTGACGGTGGACTGATACCCATGGCATCCGCATTCGAGTACGCACCCGCCCCCGAGTCGCGCTCTGTCGTCGACATCGCGCCCTCGTACGGGCTGTTCATCGACGGTGAGTTCACCGAAGCCGCCGACGGCAAGGTCTTCAAGACCGTCTCGCCGAGCAGCGAGGAGGTCCTCTCCGAGGTCGCCCGCGCCGGCGCGGAGGACGTGGACCGGGCCGTGAAGGCGGCCCGCAGGGCGTTCGAGAAGTGGTCGGCGCTGCCCGGCTCCGAGCGCGCCAAGTACCTGTTCCGGATCGCCCGGATCATCCAGGAGCGCTCCCGAGAGCTGGCCGTCCTGGAGACCCTGGACAACGGCAAACCGATCAGGGAGACCCGCGACGCGGACCTCCCGCTGGTCGCCGCGCACTTCTTCTACTACGCGGGCTGGGCCGACAAGCTGGACCACGCCGGCTACGGGGTGAACCCGCGCCCCCTCGGCGTCGCCGGGCAGGTCATCCCGTGGAACTTCCCGCTCCTGATGCTCGCGTGGAAGATCGCCCCGGCGCTCGCCACCGGCAACACGGTCGTACTGAAGCCCGCGGAGACGACCCCGCTCTCCGCGCTCTTCTTCGCGGACATCTGCCGCCAGGCCGGTCTGCCCAAGGGCGTCGTCAACATCCTCACCGGCTACGGGGACGCGGGCCAGGCCCTCGTCGAGCACGGGGACGTCAACAAGGTCGCCTTCACCGGCTCGACCGCGGTCGGCAAGGCGATCGCCCGCAGCCTCGCCGGTACCGACAAGAGGGCCACCCTGGAGCTGGGCGGCAAGGGCGCCAACATCGTCTTCG
>CBRG010000118.1 GCA_000470535.1 Streptomyces sp. AW19M42 | reverse complement strand
CCGGACGACACTCTGCGCCTGACCGCCGCGCGGCTGCTGGCCGACATCGCCGCCACCGAGGCCGGGGCACGCCACGGAGAGCTGGCCGAGGCGGAGGCCGACCGGCTGCTCGCCGCCGATCTGGACGCCACCGCCGCCTGGCTGCGCCGGCTGGAGCGCCCGCCGACGCTGGGCTGGGCGCTACTGGGCGCCACCGTGGCCACCTCGCCGTGGGGTTTCGTGATCGGGCTCGCCGATGTCGCCGGATGGGCCTCTCAGCGGGCGGTCGTGCTCGCCTGGGGACAGGCCCTGCCCGCCGCCGCCGCGGTGTTCGCCGTGGAGCTCTCCGTCGCGGCGTTCATCGGCCCGCCCTCCTACCACCCCCGGTGGTCGCTCGCCGGGCTGCTGATCGCGACCTCGGGACGGCCCGCCCGGTTCGCCCGGTCCGGCGGCCTGCGCACCCTGCTGCCGTCGGCCGCGCTGCTGGCCGCGGCGGTCGCCCTGGCGGTCTACGCCGTCGCCGTCGCGCCCTGGGCCTGGCCGGTCGGCACCGTCGTGGCGCTCACCGCCTGGACGGTGCGCCGTCTGACCTCCCGGCACCGGGAACTGCACCGGCTGCGTACCCGGGCCGCGATGCGCACCGCGGCGGCCGGGCCGACGGCCGTGCACCCGGTGCGGCGGCCGTCCCCGCCTCGTGGAGGAGACCGATGAGTTCCGGAATCGCCCTGCCCTCGATCGGTGACGTGATGCCCACGCTGGACTACGCGCCGACCGGCCAGTCCGTCGGCGGTCTCGTCCCGCACGGCCAGGCCTTGGGCCACGCCGGCGTCGGTCATGCGCCAGGAGTGGGGGACGCCGTCCACCAGGCCGGCGGACACGTGGTCGACGCGGCTGCCCACGGACTGCACGAGCTGCTGGCCCCGGCTGCCGTCGCTCTGGGAGCCCTCAGCGGAGCGCTGCTGGCCGGACGGGCCGCCCTCGTCACCACCCAGGTCCTTGCGGCGGCGGCCGTACGGGCCGCCGATGAGCAGGCGTGCCTCGAACGGAGGCAGGAGTCGGCCGCCGGGGCCGCCCAGCAGTGGGAGGCCGCTGCTTTCGCCGCAACACGGGCGAACGCGCGGCGGGCGGCGCTGATCGCACGGGTGCGGCGGGCCGCACGGATGGCCTCGCCCGAGACTCCCCGGCCGCCCCGGCCCGGACTCCCCGGCCCCCTCAGCCCGGTGGGCATGCCCCTGTGCCGCTTGCGCGAGGAACTGGCGGTCCTGGAGGACCGGATGTGCCGTGCCGAAGCCGCGCACGCCGACTGGGCCCTGCGGGAGATCGGGAACGCATTCGCCGGCCCGGACGACGACACCTGGCAGCGTGAGCTGCGGGCCCGGCGCGCGTCGGTACCGGACCGGCAGGGGGCGGAAGCCGACTCCTCCGCGCACCCCGGGAACGAGACACTGCCGCAGCCGCCGGCCGCCGAGGAGCTGCGGTACGAGGACGCCGTACGGATCGGGGCCCAGCTGCTCGCCGGCCTCGACCCGGACGCCACCACCGCGGACGCCGCGCCCGCCACCGCCGCGGTACGGCACGCGCTGGCCGCCGCCGCGGACCGGCCGACCAAGGCCCGTACCCACCTGCGCGAGGCACGCCGCTTCGTCGCCGACACCAACCGTGCCGTCCGGGCCCGCCGCGGCACCGAGGAACGGGCCGCAGCACAGCTCCACTTCCTGGAGATCACCGCCCGGAAGGACACGGATCCGCTGCACCCCGCTCCGGCCGAGACCGCGCTGCTGCACAGGGTGCTCGACGAGGGCCGCCCACTGGAACCCCACGAGCAGCGGCAGGTGGACGACCGGGTGACGGAGCGGCTTGCGGAACTGGAACGCCGGTACATCGAGCGGATGCTGCGGCTCGCCGTCTCCGGGACGGACCGTTTCGACGACCGGTGGACCACCACACCGCACCAGCGGGACCGGCCTACCCGCATCGACTGGACGCCTCCCGGCTGGGGCGACGGGCACTGGCTGCGGTTCGCCGTGGACGGCAAGCACGCACGGGTGGTCACCATGCGCCGCGAACAGCCCGGCGAACGCGACGCGGCCGCGCTCGCCCAGGACGACGAACGGTGTCATCAGGCGGCCGGCCACCTGGGCGGGCTGCGGGACACCACGCTGCGGCTCGGCGTCGTCCTGGACTTCTCCTTCGAGGAGAGCGGCACCCTGCCGGGCGTACGCGGGGAGGAGGACGTCCTCCTCCTCGACGAGGGCACCGCCGGCGCCCGTGCGCCGGTATCCGAGGACAGGACCGAGAAGCGGGAGCGCCGGGCCACGGACGGGCCCAGGTACCGCACGGCTCCGGCCGACGACCACTGACCCGCCGACCGGCAACCGCCCGGCGGGCAACGCACACGACCGAGGAAGCGGAGGAAGGGTGTGAGCACCCATGACATCGAGGACACCCGGTCCCAGGAGGACGGTACGAACCGTCCGGGCGGCGGCTCAGGACTGGTCAAAGCCCCGGACGGTGCGGGGGGAGGGGGCCCCGAACACGCGGCGCCCCGGTTCGTCACCGAACTGACCGGCACTCTGAGCGTGCATTCCCAGTACGTCCTGCACGGCAACATCCAGGACCTGCACCTGGTGCGCCATCGGTCCCGGGAAGCCCACCACTCACTGGTCGAGGTCGTGTGGAACTCCCTGCGGCCGCTGGGGTACCAGGCGCTGATCCGCTACGACCAGATCCGCGGCTTCCGCGTCGTCGCGGGCCCCGAACAGCTGATGGCCGAGGAACTGCTGCGCACCTCCCGGCAGTCCACCACCCGGCGCCGCCCGTCGGACCTCACGGAGATCGAACCGTCGCTGCGCGGCATCGTCACGGGGTGGGCCGAGCAGCGGCGCGCCGCCCAGGGCAACGGTCATGCGCGAGAGCCTCTCCGGGTCGCCCTGCTCATAGATCACGCCGCCCGGCTCACCACCGATGTCACCCGGCTCACCGAGTCCGAGCGCGACTTCTTCATGAGCTGCCTCCAGCTCGCCGATCAGGCCGCCCCGGTCCCGCTGCCACCGGGCGTGCTGTCCGCCTCCCGGAGCCGCGGCTCCACCCCCCTGTTCAACCCGGTCATCTGGCTCACCGAGGGCGAACGCGAGCTGCCGAGCTGGCTGGTCTCCGGCAGCGAACGCATCCGTACCATCGCGGTGCCCGAACCGGACGCCGACGAACGCCGGCGGATGGCCGTGCTCTTGCGGCACGACCACTCCGTAGCGGCCCGGCTCCGGCCGGGCACGGCGGGCGACGACGGACATCGCACCGATGACGGGGCGACGGGGAAGGACCCCGTGGACGCCTTCGCGCGGGCCGCCAGCGGTCTTTCGCTGCGGGCCATGCGGCAGTCCCTCGATCTGGCGGTCGCCCGGGGGATGCCGTTCAACGCCATGCCCGACGCGGTACGGATGTACCGGCTGGGAGTGGAGAAGAATCCGTGGCGGCGCGACGAGATCCGGCAGCGCATCATCGCGGGCGAACGCAGCGTGCCGCAGAGGGTCCTCGGTCAGGAGGCCGCCGTCTCCATGACCCTGGACATCCTCAAACGCGCCGCGATGGGCCTGTCCGGCTCCCAGGCCAGCAACCCGGGTCACCGTCCGCGCGGCGTGCTGTTCTTCGCGGGACCCACCGGTACGGGCAAGACCGAACTCGCCAAGGCCGTCGCATCGGTGCTGTTCGACAGCGACCAGGCCTACCTGCGCTTCGACATGAGCGAGTTCTCCTCGTCGCACTCGGCGGACCGCCTGGTGGGTGCCCCGCCCGGCTACGTGGGGTACGAGGCGGGCGGGGAGCTGACGACGGCGGTGCGCGGCAATCCGTTCCGGGTGATCCTCTTCGACGAGATCGAGAAGGCCGACAAGGGAGTTCTCGACAAGTTCCTCCAAGTGCTGGAGGACGGCAGGCTCACCGACGGACAGGGTGTCACCACGTACTTCAGCGAGTGCGTGCTGATCTTCACCTCCAACCTGGGGGTGCAGCGCACCGACCCGCACACCGAGGAGAGGGAGTGGATCGTGCACCCGCAGACCTCCTACCGGGAGCTGGCCCGGACCGTGCGACTGAACGTGAAGCGCCACTTCGAGCACGTCATCGGCCGTCCCGAGCTGATGAACCGGCTCGGCGGCAATGTGGTGGTCTTCAACTTCATCTCCCTCGACGTTGCCGAACGGATCATGACCCTCCAGATCGACAACATCCGGCGCCAGCTGCTGGCCGAGCACCGCGTCACCCTGGAGCTCTCTCCGCATGCCCGGGCCCAGCTGACCGCACACTGCACGAACGACCTCTGGAACGGCGGCCGGGGCATCGGCATGACGCTGGAAACCCACCTGATCAACCCGCTGGCCCGCGCCCTGTTCGCCGATCCGACGATCGGGGCGGGCTGGACCGTACTGGTGCAGGACGTCCATGAGCGCGACGACGGCCGGGTGGAGATCAGTACCGAGCCGTCCCCGGGCTTCGTTCCGGCGCAGCGTTGACCGGGGCCGTCCGGGGCACCGGGGTGGACGGCGGGGGCCGCGACGACGCGTACGACGATCTGGACGAGTGGGAGCCCGTCCTGCCCGAGGGCGTACCCGCGACGGCGCCACCGCCCCCGGAGGACCCGGCGGCCGGCTCCGGCGTGCGCTGCCCCGGCTGCGCGGCTCTCGTGCCCCCCGTGACCGTGCGCTGTCCGCGCTGTCTGGCCCGGGTCGGGAGCGGGGAGCCCGGAAGGGAGCGCGCCCGCGGCGGGCCGGTGCCGGCCGGCACCCGCGCGGTGCTGTACTTCGACACGCTGGCCCTGTCGCTGCCCGTCCTCCCCGGCGAGCCCCTGCGGCTCGGCAGGGACCCGGGCTGGGCCCCCGACTCGGCCGGCTCCTTCAGGGAGCAGACCACCGTGTCCCGTCGGCACGCCGGCGTGTCCCTGGACCCCGACGGCACGGTCTGGGTCACCGAGGAGACCGGCGGGACCATGAACGGCACCTGGGTGAACGACACTCCGCTGCTGCCCGGCGAGAGGCACCGGCTGCGGCACGGTGACCGCCTCCGGCTGGGCCGTACGGTCGGCTGCACCGTTCGCCTCGCGAGGGAAGGGCCTTGCTGAGACGCCGTCGCCCGGAGCCCCGGACGACAGCGTACGAGGCGGCACCGCGACGGCCCGTCCGAGGAGGGCGTCAGTCGGGCCATGGAGACGAGATGACCGCACGGAGCGGGTTGAGCAGCCGGTTCGCCTCGGCCAGGCCCTCGGGGGAGTCGAGCGGAAGGCTGCTCGCTGTGTCGGTGACCAGCGGCCCGTCCCCGCAGCGGTCACCGAAGAGCTGCAGGGCGCTCCTGGGCCGGCACCGCTTCGACTCCCATACCAGACCGTGTGCTTCGGCGGTGTGCTCCCGCATCAGCCGCACCCAGTAGCGGGTCTTCGGATAGTCCCCGGACTCGGAGTCGACCAGCCAGGAGTCCTGCCAGACGGCGGCCAGCCCCTCGGCCGTCGACAGTTCGATGAGCGACAACTCGCGGGTGGTGCGCAGCACCGAGAGCCGGTACCGGGAGGCCTGGGCCCAGGGGATCAGCCGCACCGCTGTGCGGTCCTCGTAGTCGACCGAGCGCAGCAGGACTTCGCACAGTGCGGTGACGGGATCGAGCGCGGCGTAGAGGAAGGGGTAGGGGTCCTGCTCGGTGGCGTCGAAGCGGCTGCCGCCGAAGTACGGGTGGGCGCGGTTGGGGTTGAAGGACTCGGGTCCGTAAGTGTGCTGGTGGCAGCGCCACAGCTCCGTGCCCTCGGGCAGCGTGCGCAGCAGGGGACGCATGGTCACGCCGGTCGGCGGCATCCGGTCCATCAGAGGCCCCCCACCAGTTCGAGTGCGGCCTGTGCGAGGTCCTCGTCGGGGACGGTACCGAGGAGTTCGGCCGGAATCCCCGCCAGCCATCGGTTGCGCCCGAGCCACCAGTCGGCGGCGCCCCAGGGGTCCTTGCCGGCCATCAGAGTGTGGTTGACGCGGCACACCACCGACAGCGGTCGTGCCGTGCCCGGTGCGAACTGGAACCGGGGGTATCGGTCCGCGAGGCCCGGGTGGCTCAGCCGGATGAGCCCGGCGGCCGCGGGGTCGCGGACGGCGTCCCGGCCGAGGTCCGCCGGGCCCAGGGCCGGCGTCTCCCACAGGCGTTCGTGGGCGGCCCGGCGCAGTTCTCCCGGGCCGGGCGGAGGGTCGGCGAACACGTCGAGAAGTGCACCGAGCATCACCCGGTCGACGACCACGGCGCGGGGAGCGCCCGCGTAGCGGACGGTGCCGCTCAGCTCCCGGGCGACCGGATGGGTGGGGGGCAGGGCGCGCAGTTGCATCCGCAGGGTGCGCAGGGCCCGCTCGACGGCCTTGCCGTTGGCGGCCGCCGCGAGGTCGTTCAGGGCATCGCCGAATCGCGCGCGCCGGCCGTCGTCGAGGGCGGCGAGGGTGATCGGCCAGTGGCGGTGCAGCAGCGAGAGGAACGCGTCGGGGGTCATCTCCGTGGCTCTCCGTTCCCTCGGGCGGGCACCTGTCCGCCGGTCGGACGGGTCCGGCCGGCCGGACCCGGATTGCCCTGGTGGATGAAGGCGGCCCAGGCGAACGGCACCGACAGGTCCAGTTCGGCCGCCGCGCGGCTCAGTTCGGGCGTGAGACCGCGTACGGCGTCGCGCCGGCCGGACGGCGCCAGCATCCAGCGCTGGGCGGCCCGCAGGGCGTCCGGCGGAGCCAGCCCCGAGGCGAGGCGGTCGTGGAAGACGGTCATCAGTACGGCACTGGCCACGTCCGGGGCCGTCCAGCGCGAGCCCACCACATCGGCGGCCAGCCTGTGCGCCAGGGCCGTGGTGAGGGTCAGCGCCTCGTCGTGGTCACGGGTGCTGAGATCGGTCTCACAGGCGCTGAGCACGACCAGCGGGCCCCCCGCCTCCCCGGTGCGGCCGGGCGGTGTGTCCAGCAGGGTGGTGACCGTGAGTCTGCCCGCCTCCGGCTCCGTGTCCTGCGGCCAGCCCAGCTCCAGCGCGGAGGCGGCGGGGTCCGGCCCGGCCACCCCGTGGCAGGCCAGGTGCACCAGAGCGACGCACCCGTTGTCCCCCGCCCCCAGCAGGTCCAGCACTTCGCCGGGGGTGCCCTCGGGCGGCACGGGGCTCAGTTCGCGGGTCATCAGGGTGCCGTACAGGGCCGCGTCCGGGTAGTAGGTGTCGGCCAGCGCCAGTACCTCGTCCTCTGCGCCGTCCAGGTCCCAGCCCGGTACGCACACCAGCGCCTGCCCCCGGTCGGCCGGCAGCCGGTCGCGGCCGGCCGACCGGATGAACTCCCGCCCGGACGCGGCGTACGAGAGGACCGCCAGCTCGCACGCCCGTACGCCGGCAGCCCGCCCGTCCGGCTCACCCGCCTGTGGCCGGCCGCGTCCGCGCACCGGGCCAGGGGGAACCAGCAGCGCCGCCTGCCAGGGCACCACACCGAGGTTCCCGCAGGCGATCAGCGTCAGCCTGACCGGTTCCGGTTCGGGCTCCGGTGCCGCGCTGCCGGTCAGGGCCGCCTCCGCGATTCCCTTCTCCCACAGCGCGAGTTCGTCGAGCACCGGGCTCAGCACCGCCTCGCCCGCCCAGTCGCACAGCGTGTCCAGCGCGGCCTCCCAGCGTTGCTGTCCCCGCCGGGCCGTGGCGTGCTGAGCGGCGGCATCCAGGTACGCGTCGAGCGGGGCCCGCCCGCCCGACGACAGACCGGGCAGGGGCAGCGTCCACGGAGGGCGCCCCGGGACCAGCAGCACCGCGGAGCCGTCCGCGCCTCCCTGCCCCGGCAGGAGGTACACGAGCGCGTCTGCCCCCGCCCGCCCGACTGCGGCCACCAGCTCGGAGGCATCCGGTATCCGCCGGGCCGCTTCGTCCTCCTCGACGGGTCGCAGCAGCTCCAGTGCCCGGCGGCGCAGCGCGCTCGGGAGTTCCGGGCTGCCCAACGCCCCTCCCAGCACGGCGTCCAGCAGTTGCGGCCGGCCGGCGCCCGCATCGTGGCCGGCGGTTCCGACGGGAACGTCGGCCCGCCACTTGTCGGCCAGGTCGTGCTCACCGCGCTCCGCCAGCCGCTCGGCGACCGTGGCCGAGACCGCCGCCGCCCCGAGGACCAGCGCCCTACCCTCCTCCAGACAGGCCACCGCCGCCACGGGCAGCCCGGCGCGGACCGCCCAGCCCGCGGCGGCCAACGCACGGCTGGCGCCGGTCCTGGCGACCTGAAGACCGTGCCGGACTCCCTGTTGGAGGAGGACCTCATCGGCCGTGGTGCGCAGCGAGTGCCGGGCGTACCCGACCGCCTTGGCCAGGTCGTCCGCCTCCCGGTCCCGCCGCCCGTACGCCTCGGCCAGCTGCCAGTGAACGGCGGCGACGGAAGCCCGACTGGACGGACCCAACTCGTCTTTGGCGCACTCCAGTTCACGGATACTCTCGTCCAGGACGGCCGGGTCTCCGGTCAGCCCGTGCACCGCGTCGAGAGCCAGTCCGATCGCGCCCCGTGCCCGCGCTCTCTGGTCGGCCATGACGGGCACGCCCTCCAGGGCCAGCCGGGTGCGCCGGATACCGTCCTGGATACGTTCGACGGAGGGTTCGAGATAGGAGCTGAGCGTCAGCAACGGCGCCCAGCCCATGTCGAGCATGGACTGTGCCATCGGCGGAGCGTTCGGGGCCGTCAGCGCCTGCTCCTGGTAGTGCACCGCGTTACGCAGCGAGTCGACACTGCCGGTGAGCGAGGCGAGAGCGAGGTGGACCAATCCCAGCTCGTAGCACGGGAGGAACGCCCACTCGTCATCTCCGTCGCAGTTGTCCAGAAGGTCGAGGAGGTCTCCCACGAGCTCTTCGAGCGCCTCCTCATCGCCGGCCTCGACCGCTTCGGTCACCCGCATGTGGAGCCGCATGGTCTGGCTCGCGATCAGCAGCCCTGCCCACCCCGGATAGCCGGACAGCACACCGTCCCGCGGCTCCTCACCGGGAAGCGGGATCTCCTCCAGAAGGGCGCGTGCCGCCTCCCGGTCCTGGAGACTGCCGCCGACCAGCATGGCGCCGGTCAGGAGGCCGGGCAGCATGACCCGTACGATCCGGGCCAGTTCGTCGTCCGGCCCTGCGGCCGTCACGGCCGCGCGGATCAGCCGCAGCGCCTCCTGGAAGTCCTCCGGGCGGCCGGCGCGGATGCCCAGCCCCATCGTGCCCAGTGCGGCCAGGACCTGATCACTGGGGTCCGCTCCCTGTTCGGGATCTCCCAGCCTGGCCGCCACCTGGGCGAGCTCCCCGCGACCGAGCGTGCCCGGTTGCTCCATCTCGGTGAGCAGGGCCAGGCTGTCGCGCCAGTTGTCGATCCGGCCGCCCGGATCCGGTGCCGAAAGGACGGCGGCTGCCGAGGCCAGACTCGACAGCGGCGTCGGACCCGCGTGTTCTTCATCCGAGGGGGCCGAGGCGGCAGGCTGCCCGTCGTCCGACGTGGGCACCGCCGCGCCGTCGGCCTCCAGAAGCCCGGCGAAGTGTTTCATCGTGGGAGCTATCGCCCGGATGACAGAGCCCATCGGGCCGAGGTCCCCCGCCGGGCCGAGGTCCCCGGCAAGCAGCTTCTGGGCCATGGCCGCCAGGCCCTGGGCGTCTCCCCCGGTCAGCGCCGCGGAGACCTCCGTCATCAGGTCGAGCTTTTCGAGCACGTCCGGCGGGACTCCGCCCCGTTGGTCACCGACCTCCTCCACGAGTTGCCTGATCTCAGGGATGGCTTCGATGACACCGGCGCCACCGAGGTTCTCGGGCCTGCCGATGAACATCAGTTGCGAGAAACCGCCCAGGCCGATCGCGCCGGTGCCCTCACCCGGACCACCGAAAGAGGTATGCGTCGCCGGCCCCAGCAGCAGGGCGACGAGGTCGCGTGCCGCATCCAGGTGTGCGTCCGGTGCGAGGAGGCGGGACGCACGCGCCCCGCGCAGCAGTCGTATCGCCTCGCGCCGGTCGGGTTCCACCGCGCTGCCCGTCCACCGCGAGGCCGTCAGGGCCCCGAGTCTCGCCGCCACCGCCTGCCCCAGCGGATCATCCGGCAGGCCCTGCTCCAGCTCTACGAGCAGAGAACGGAGTTCGGCCATCAGCGCGTCGCGTTCCACTCCCTGTGGGCCCGTGGACACCCCGGGCAGCGCCCGTGCTCCCGCCGTCCGGCGGATCGCGTCGGCCACCCGCTCCCGCAGCCCTGCGTCATCGATGTCGTTCAACACCCCTCCTCGCAAAGCCTTTTCGAACAGCAGCGGTCCCTCACTGCCCGGTGGAGGCGCTGTTGTGGCCATGATGCCCGTGCGCACCGGTCGCCAGGAGTGTTTCGTGACAACCTCCGGAATGCGCCCCGCAATCGACCGGAAGCCGGACAACAGACCTCTGGCCAGCGGAATTTCACTCCTGGCACAGGACTCCGGCATGGCGCCCGCCACGATCGCGCACCGGTCCGGGGCCGTCGCGCCGGAGCACGGCCCGGTCTTCTGTCAGCATCAAATACCGAAGGCGAACCGCCCTCGTCAGCCGCGCAGTCCAGGGGAGATGCCTCGTGCCCGAGCCCGCCCCGCCGTCAGGGAACCCGCCGACGGACCCGACCCCGGCCGCCCCACCCAGCAGGGCCGCGCTGGCGTACGAGGAGGTCACGGAGCCCGGCTACCCCGTGGCGTACACCGCCTGCCTGCGCATAGAGCCCACCGGCGACGGTGCCGTCCTGACCGGCACCTGTCCGCGCTGTCGCTGCACGACGGTCTACACGTGGACGCGCTCCGTCGTCCGGGCCGCGTCGCGCACCAGGCGCAGGCGCACCGGCACGGAGCTCGTCGCGGTGCCCGTCCTCTGTGTCTGTGTGACCGGGCATCCGGGCCGGCCGGACGACGAGGAGGGCTGCGGAGCGTACTGGAACATCCAGCTGGGACGGGAGCGGAGATGACCTGGCGGGCCCGGCCGGGGCCGGCCGGCTCCCCCGCCGACCGGCTGGCCGCCCGGCACCACCGCGCTCTGCTGCACCAGGAACTGCCCCGGGTCCGGGAGTCGGCGCTGGCCTGGCGCAACGGCCTCGCCGCGCTCCTGACGGGGCTCGTCGGGTTCAGCCTCCTCCGAGGCCGCAGCGACATCGGCTCGCTCGCCGCACCGTACGCCGCCGGCGTCGGATTCATGCTGCTCCTGGCGCTGCTCTGCGGCGGCGCGGGGGGCCTTTCGCTGCTGCGCGCCGCCCACGGCCGGCCCGCCGCGCCCCGGCCGTCCCCGGGCGGCGACGATTGCGTCCCCGATGCCACCGCGACGGATCACACCGAGGCGCTGCGCGCCGCTCAGGCCCTCGGACGGGGCGTGCCACTCACCCTCTGCTGTGCCGCGCTGCTCACCGGGGCCGTGGCTGTCGCCTGGTACGGGCCGCCCAGGGACGGCCCACGCGTGTCGGTCACGACTCCCGACGGTACGGTCGTCTGCGGGGAGCCGCTGCACACCCGTGGAGGCAGGATGACGCTCAGGACCGACGCGGGCCTGATCACCGCCGACCTCACCCACGCCTCTACCGTCCACGCGGTGATGTCATGCGGTCCATTGCCTGCGGGCGGCTGACCGCGGGGGGTGGGAAGACCACTGGGCCGACGGGCGGACGGGCACGCCTCCGGCAACTCGAATGGCGCACGGCCCGGAGCGTTCCCGGCGCATCCGGGATTCCCTGGTGAGGTGCGGACCTACTTCTCGACGGCACTCTCGGCAGTACTCCTGGTGCTGCTCGCCGTCCTGGTGCCGCTGAGCGCGCTCTCCGCCTGGGTCGATCTGGAGATCGACGACACCGACCGCTACGTCGCCGCCGTGGCGCCGCTCGCCTCCGACCCCGATGTGCAGAACACCGTGGCCGACCTGATCACCGACGAGGCGATGAAGCAGATCGACGTCGGTCCGCTCGGGGACACCGTGCGCGGCTTCCTGCACCAGGCCGTGCGGTCCTTCACCACCACCGACGCCTTCCAGGCCGCCTGGAACGCCGCCAACCGCACCGCCCACGAGGCCGTCACCGCCGCACTGGACGGCGGCAGCGGCGAGAGCGTCACCATCGACCTGGCCCCCGTGACGGCACAGGTCAAGCAGAACCTGCTGGACAACGGGGTGCCGTTCGCCGACCGCATCCCCATCGAGCACACGGACATCCAGATCGTCTCCGCCGACCGGGCCGACCAGCTGCGGCAGAGCTTCAGGTGGCTGCGGGCCGCGAGCATCTGGCCCGCCATCGGCACGGTCGTGTTCGCCCTGCTGGCCGTGGTCCTGGCCTGGGTGCGCGGCGGGCCCGGCCGCCGGGGCTCCGCGCTCGCCGCGCTGGCCGCCACCGCCGTCGCCGGAACGGGCTTCGCGGTCGGCGCGCTGTTGCTGCGCGGGGCGCTCGCCTACGCCCGCGACCGGGTGCTGGCCGAGGTGCCGGGCAACGAGACGGACGGGGCGGCCGCTGTCTACGACGCGCTGACGGCGTCCCTGCGCACCACGGTGTGGATCGTCTTCGGTACGGGGCTGGCCCTGGCGGTGTGCGCGGTCGCGGCACGGATCTGGGCCCAGCGGGTGTTGCCGGTGCCGCCGCCCGACGTGTGACGGATGCGCCCCGGCGGGGG
>CBRG010000117.1 GCA_000470535.1 Streptomyces sp. AW19M42 | reverse complement strand
CCGGACGCGCTCAACAGACGGTTCATCCACTCGGGGAGGACACACACCATGGGCGTCACACTCGCCAAGGGAGGCAATGTCTCCCTCTCCAAAGCCGCACCCGATCTGACCCAGGTACTGGTCGGGCTCGGCTGGGACGCACGATCCACCACCGGGGCCGACTTCGACCTCGACGCCAGCGCGCTGCTGTGCCAGTCGGGCCGGGTGCTCGGCGACGAGTGGTTCGTGTTCTACAACAACCTCACGAGCCCCGACGGCTCCGTGGAACACACCGGTGACAACCTCACGGGTGAGGGCGAGGGCGACGACGAATCCGTCATCGTCAACCTCACACAGGTGCCGGCCCACTGCGACAAGATCGCCTTCCCGGTCTCGATCCATGAGGCCGACAGCCGCGGCCAGACCTTCGGGCAGATCAGCAATGCGTTCATCCGGGTGGTGAACCAGGCCGACGGGCAGGAACTCGCGCGTTACGACCTGAGCGAGGACGCCTCGACGGAGACCGCGATGATCTTCGGTGAGCTCTACCGCTATGGCGGCGAGTGGAAGTTCCGTGCCGTGGGGCAGGGGTACGCGTCAGGACTGCGGGGCATCGCTCTAGACTTCGGGGTCAACGTTTCGTAAAGCCGCGCTCGGCGCGGGGGAGCCCCGTACACACCGGGGGAGACCCGTTACATAAAATGATGGGGTAGCCAGTGCTTCTGAAAACCTTCGGCTGGTCGTTCGCGATTACCGCGATCGGCCTGGTCGCAGCGTGGTTCTACGGGGGGTGGGAGGCCTTCGGGGTAGTGGCGATCCTCACCGTCCTGGAGATCTCGCTGTCCTTCGACAACGCGGTGATCAACGCCGGAATCCTGAAGAAGATGAGTGCCTTCTGGCAGAAGATCTTCCTCACGGTCGGTGTGCTCATCGCGGTCTTCGGTATGCGGCTGGTGTTCCCCGTCGTGATCGTGGCCATCACTGCCAAACTGGGTCCGATCGAGGCCGTTGATCTTTCCTTCAACGACCCGGACCGCTACAAGGAACTGGTCACGGACGCCCACCCGGCGATTGCCGCCTTCGGTGGGATGTTCCTTTTGATGATCTTCCTCGACTTCATTTTCGAGGACCGTGACATCCAGTGGCTGCGCTGGATCGAGCGTCCGCTCGCCAAGCTCGGCAAGGTCGACATGCTGTCGGTCTGCGTCGCCCTGATCGTCCTGCTGATCTCGGCAATGACGTTCGCGGCCAACGCGCACCAGCACGGCGGCGGCCACGCGGACAAGGCGGAGACGGTCCTGCTCGCGGGTATCGCGGGTCTGATCACCTACCTCGTCGTCGGCGGGCTCTCCGGCTTCTTCGAGAACAAGCTCGAAGAGGCGGAGGAACGCGAGCACGAGGAGGAGGAACAGGCCAAGCGGACCGGCAAGAAGCTCTCCGCGGTCGTACTCTCCGGCAAGGCCGCGTTCTTCATGTTCCTCTATCTGGAAGTGCTCGACGCGTCCTTCTCGTTCGACGGCGTGATCGGCGCGTTCGCCATCACCAACGAGATCGTGCTGATGGCGCTGGGCCTGGGTATCGGCGCGATGTACGTCCGATCGCTCACGGTCTACCTGGTCCGCCAGGGCACCCTGGACGACTACGTCTACCTGGAGCACGGCGCGCACTACGCGATCGGCGCGCTGTCCGTCATCCTGCTCGTCACGATCCAGTACGAGATCAACGAGCTCATCACCGGTCTCGTCGGCGTCGTCCTGATCGCCTGGTCGTTCTGGTCGTCGGTCCGGCGCAACAAGGCTCTGGAGGCCGAGGACGGCGGCGGAGGCGGTGACGGGGACGGCGGTTCCACGTCCGAAGTGCCCGCCGGGGTGTGACCCGGTAGGGAATGAGGAACGCTCTCTGCGGGGCGGCTCGTACGGTGAAGGTCCTCGGGAAGATCCCGGACCCGGCCCGGAGCCGCCCCGCAGCAGTGCGTGCGTCGTGTGTTGCGCATGCGGCGATTGCGGGGCCGGGTATCCGGCGTGGCCGATATGTGTGGGGGTTGGGGATGGCGTTCTGGGACAACCTGTGGCCGGGGCGGGAAGCACAGTTCGAGTCGGGCAGCGCGGCCACCAACTCCATCGTGCTCTCGCGGCGGCACGCCACGGTCTCGCTGACCAAACAGGGCGCGCTGACCGGCAACCTCCGGGTCAACCTCTCCTGGCGGATGCGCACCTCCGACATCGAGGGCCGGTCGCGGCAGAGCGGCCGGCTGCTGAGACCGCTCAAGCTCTTCAAGCCGGACGTGGTCCAGGCGCACACCCAGGGCGTGGTCAACGTCGACCTGGACCTGGGCTGCATGTACGAGTTGGCGGACGGCACCAAGGGCGTGGTGCAGCCGCTCGGCAACCTGATCGGTGACCTGAACGCGCCGCCCTACATCAGGCTCAGCGGCGACGACCGCTTCGGCGCACCGTCCGGCGAGACGGTCTACGTCAACCTCGACCAGCGCGACCAGATCAAGCGGCTGCTGTTCTTCGTCTACATCTACGACCAGACACCGGCCTTCGACCGGACGCACGCCAAGGTGACGCTCTACCCGGGCAACGGGCCGCGCATCGAGATCGAGCTGGACGAGAGGGCTCCGCAGGCACGCTCGTGCGCCGTCTTCACGGTGGAGAACGTCAAGGACGAACTGATCGTGCGGCGTGAGGTGAAGTTCGTGTACGGCTTCCAGTCGGAGCTGGACCGGCTGTACGGCTACGGGATGCAGTGGGGACGCGGCTACAAGTCCCGGACGTAGGAGTCTGGGGTGTTCAGCTGTGCGTTCGGGGACGCGTTCGGGGGCGTCCGCTCAGGCTCACGGGCGCACTCATGGCCGGACTCACGGGCGTATGAACTGCGGTCCCTGCGGTGGCAGGACGAAATTCGGGTCCGGCGCGTGTGCTGCCGCCGCCGCGGGTTGCGGGTAGCCGTACGCGGGCTGCGCGGAGGCCGGCTGGGGGTAGCCGTACGCGGGCTGCGGTGCCGCGGGTACGGGCGGGGCCACGGCGGGCTGGGGGTAGCCGTACGCGGGCTGCTGGTGCTGCACGGTGAGCTGCGCGTCCGGGTCCGGGGCCGGCGCGGGCGGGAAGGCCGGCACGGGTGGTACGGGCAGTGGTGCCGGAGTCGGTTCGGGCTGGGCCGAGGCCGCCGTCTCGTCGACCGAGATGCCGAACGCGGTCGCGAGACCGACGAGGCCGGTCGGGTAGCCCTGTCCCACGGCCCGGAACTTCCAGCCGTCTCCGCGCCGGTACAGCTCGCCGCAGATGATCGCGGTCTCCGCGCCGGTCTCCGGCCGGATCTCGAACACGGCGAGCGGCTCGCTGGTCGCCGCCGCGGCGTCGAAGAGCATGATGGACAGGTCGCGCACCTGTTCGAAGGAAGCGCCGTCGGAGGACGCGGCGATGACCACCTGGTCGACCGAGGGGTCGAGCGCGTTCAGATCGGCCTCGACGGTGTCCGTCAGTCCGGTGGCGAGGCTCCGCTTCGGCAGTCGTCGTACCAGGCCGGAGGGGTGGCGGGGCTGGTTGTAGAAGACGAAGTCCTCGTCCGAGCGCACGCGGCCGTCGGCGCCGAGCAGCAGGGCCGAGGCGTCCACGTCGGGGACCCCGTTGCCCGGGGTCCAGCGCAGCACGGCCCGTACGGCCATGGCGTCGAGTGGGACGTTCGAGCCTTTCACCATCGCGTGCGTCATGGCGGTCATCCTGCCTGCTGGCTGCCCCCGCGGACAACGCGGGGGTCGCGAGTCGCGTCCCGGTGGAATACCGGGAGCGCGACGTCCGTACGCTGCGGAACCGTCGCCAAATGGACGAGTTACCCGAAATTCATGTGGCCAGGGAACTGCCGACACCCGTCCGTACGTACTATTACCGGCCACACGTTGTCCGATCGGTCAGGTAGCACGGGGGGAATCAGATGCGTCATTTCGGGCATATCGCACCGGCTGTCAGGGGCGACCTGTTCTTCCAGCAGCCGTGCTCCTTCGATGCCGACGCATCGGCCCGGATACTGTCGGCCGCGCTGGGAGCCACCCTCTACAGCCCCGCCACCCGGCCGACGCTCGCAGACGACGTGCTCAAGCAGGCCGCCCGGGGCGTCGTCTCCATGGTGCTGTGCTTGGAGGATGCGATCGACGACTCCGAGGTGTCCGGAGCCGAGGAGAACCTGGTCGCCCAGTTCGCGGAACTCGACGCACGCGGCGGCGAACTGCCGCTCCTCTTCATCCGGGTCCGTGAACCGCACCAGATCACGGACCTGGTGCGCAGGCTCGGTGACTCCGTCCGACTGTTGTCCGGATTTGTACTTCCGAAGTTCACGCAGGAGCGTGGCGTGCCCTTCATGGAGGCGCTCGCCAAGGCCGAGAGCGCCGGAGGCCGACGGCTCTTCGCCATGCCCGTACTCGAATCGCCCGAGCTGCTCCATCTGGAGACCCGGCGGGAAGTCCTCCAGAAGATCGCCGCCACCGTCGGCTCGTACCGGGACCGGGTGCTTGCGCTGCGGCTCGGCGTCACCGACTTCTGCTCGGCGTACGGACTGCGCAGGGCGCCCGACATGACCGCGTACGACGTCCGGATCGTCGGTGACGTCATCGCCGACGTGGTCAACGTGCTGGGCCGGGCGGACGGCACCGGCTTCACGATCACCGGACCCGTGTGGGAGTACTTCCGGCTCCAGGAACGCATGTTCAAGCCACAGCTGCGCCGCAGCCCCTTCCTGGAGGGCCGGGCCGAGGAACTGCGCACCGCGCTGATCGAGCACGACCTGGACGGCCTGTTGCGGGAGATCGAGCTGGACCGGGCCAACGGCCTGCTCGGCAAGACCTGCATCCACCCGTCGCACGTCGCACCCGTGCACGCGCTGTCGGTGGTCAGTCACGAGGAGTTCAGTGACGCCCAGGACATCCTGCGGCCGGAGAGCGGGGGCGGCGGAGTGCTGCGGTCCGCGTACACGAACAAGATGAACGAAGTGAAGCCGCACCGGGCCTGGGCCGAGCGCACCCTGCAGCGGGCCGAGGTCTTCGGGGTGGCCAGGGAAGACGTCGGCTTCGTGGAACTGCTGGCCGCGAGCCTCGCGGAATGAGCCTGTTCGGGTGAGGGTGGTCCGGTGGGCTGTTCCGGCCGGTGACGGCGTTCCGGTTGGTGGCGGTGTTCCGGTGACGGTTCCGGATGTGCGTGGCCCCGAGTGCGATCCGATGAGCGGGCGCACGGCTGACGAAAGAGACGACGAACGTGGTGTGGTCGGGTAGCTGGGTGGCGGAGCGGCTGGGCGTCGAGCTGGTGGGCGACGCCGAACTGCGGGAGCTGCTGGGCCTCGCCCTGCGGCGCAACCCCAAGCGGGCGCATCTGCTCGTGTCCCATGTACTCGGCAAGCACGTGCCGCAGTACCCCTCGGTGGTCTACGGTGCCGGGTTCCAGCTCGGCCGCAGGGTGCGGGAACTGCTCGGTGAGGCCGGGGCGCGGCATGCGGTCGTGCTCGGCTACGCGGAGACGGCCACCGGCCTCGGCCACGCGGTTGCCGACGGGCTCGGCACCGCACCGTATCTCCACTCGACGCGCCGCCCCGTGGCGGGCGTGGCGCGCGCGGGCGGATTCGAGGAGTCGCACTCGCACGCCACCTCGCACCTGCTGCTGCCGGAGGACCCGGACCTGCTGACGGGTGACGTGGGTGACGCTGGGGCTGGTGGGGCTGGTGGGGCCGGTGGGGCTGCGGACGCGGCCGACGCGGTGCTCGTGCTGGTCGATGACGAGTTCTCCACCGGCAACACCGTTCTCAACACCATCCGCGCCCTGCACGAGCGCTACCCCCGCAACCGCTACGTGATCGTGGCCCTGGCCGACATGCGCTCACCGGCCGACCGCGGCCGGCTGGCCGGGTTCGCGGCGGAGATCGGCGCCCGCGTCGACCTGGTGGCGAGGAACGCGGGCACGGTCCGCCTCCCGGACGGCGTCCTGGAGAAGGGGCAGGCGCTGGTCGCGGCGGAGGAGGCGGCGCAGGAGGCCGCTCGGGAGGCGGCTCAGGACTCCGCCCGGAGCGCGGACCAGTGCGCCGCTCGGGAGCCGGAGAAGCGCGCGGGAGCGGCGGCGCCGCAGTCCGCGTCCGCTGCTCCCCGCCCCTGTACCCGGGTGGACCTGCGGTGGCCCGCCGGTCTGCCCGACGGCGGCAGGCACGGCTTCACCCCCGAGCACCGCGCCCCGCTGGAAGCGGCCCTCCCCGCCATGGCGGCCCGCATCGCCGCGGCGCTGGAGGCCGGGGCGCCGGAGGGGAGGCGGCCGCGCCGCGTGCTGATCCTCGGCTTCGAGGAGCTGATGTACGCCCCCCTGCGCCTGGGCACCGCCCTGGAGGACCGCCTCGACGCCGAGGTCCGCTACTCCACCACGACCCGCTCCCCGGTCCTCGCGGTGGACGACCCGGGCTACGCGATACGCACCCGGCTGGTCTTCCCGGCCCACGACGACCCGGCCGACGGCCCCGGTGCCCGGTACGCGTACAACGTCGTGGGCGCCGGTTTCGACGCCGTCGTGGCCGTCGTCGACTCCACCGCCGACACGCCCGAACTGCACGCCCCTGACGGACTGCTGGCACAGCTCGCCCCGCACGCGGCCCAGGTCCTCCTCGCGGTGGTGCCCTCGTACGTACCGGCCGACGCGATACCCGCGGTGTCCGGCCCGTCCGCCGCCTTCGTACCCGCCGCGGCCTCCGTTCCGTCGTCCGCCCCCGACCGCCAGGAAGAACCCCGCATGCTGCCCGAGCCCCTCCGCGGCCCCGCCTTCTCCTCCTACGCGCCCGACGAGGTCGGCTGGCTGCTCCAGGACCTCTCGGACACCGAGCTGGAGGCGCCCACAGAGGAACGCGAGGAGGCGATACAGAGCGGCGGCGCGCACTACGCCGAGTCGCTGCCCGTCGAATACCAGCCGTCCGACCAGTACCAGGACCTGTTCAAGGCGGCCCTGGACCTGTCGGCCGCCCGGATCGCCCGTGCCGTCGGCACCGTCACAGAGACGGTCCTGGCCGAGCGCGGCCCCTGCCCCGTACTGGTCTCGCTGGCCAGGGCAGGCACGCCCGTCGGCGTACTGATGCGCCGCTGGGCCCGGCACCGCCACGGCGTCGACCTGCCGCACTACGCCGTCTCCATCGTGCGCGGCCGCGGCATCGACGCCAACGCCCTGCGCTGGCTGGCCGCCCACCACAACCCGGCCGACGTCGTCTTCGTCGACGGCTGGACGGGTAAGGGCGCCATCACCCGCGAGCTGGCGTCAGCCATCGCGGAGTTCGAGGACACCGACGGAACCGGGGGCTTCAACCCGGAGATCGCGGTCCTGGCCGATCCCGGCGGCTGCGTCCGTACGTACGGCACCCGTGAGGACTTCCTGATCCCCTCGGCCTGCCTCAACTCCACGGTGTCCGGCCTGATCTCCCGTACCGTCCTGCGCTCCGACCTGGTCGGACCGGACGACTTCCACGGCGCGAAGTTCTACCGCGAGCTCGCCGGATCGGATGTCTCCGGCCACTTCCTCGACACCGTCGCGGACCGGTTCGGTGAGGTCGCGGACGCGGTCGACACCGATGCCAAGGAGCTGCTCACCGCCGACCGCGCACCCACCTGGGAGGGCTGGGCCGCCGTGGAGCGCATCAGCGAGGAGTACGGCATCCACGACGTGAACCTGGTCAAGCCCGGCGTCGGCGAGACGACCCGGGTGCTGCTGCGCCGGGTCCCGTGGAAGATCCTCGCCAAGCGCGGCGCGGGAGCGGACCTGGAGCACATCAGGCTGCTGGCCGAGCAGCGCGGCGTCCCGGTCGAGGAGGTCGACGCACTCCCGTACACCTGTGTCGGGCTGATCCACCCCAAGTACACGCGCGGGGCGACCGGCGCGGACGGCAAGGCGGTGGAGTCCAAGTGACGGTCCACGCGCCCTCCCCGGTGACGCTGGTCGCCAGCGACCTCGACCGCACCCTCATCTACTCCGCGGCCGCACTCCAGCTCCCGATGCCGGACGCGGAGGCGCCCAGGCTGCTCTGCGTCGAGGTGTACGACCACAAGCCGCTCTCGTACGTCACGGAGACGGCAGCGGAACTTCTCGTCGAACTGGCCGGTTCCACGGTCTTCGTGCCGACCACCACCCGCACCCGCGAGCAGTACCACCGCATCCATCTCCCGGGACCCGCACCCCGGTTCGCGATCTGCGCCAACGGCGGACACATCCTGATGGACGGCGAGTCGGACCCGGACTGGCAGCGGACGGTGACCCGCCGGCTTGCCGACGAGTGCGCCTCGCTCGCCGAGATCCGCGCCCACCTCATATCCGCCGCCGATCCCGCCTGGCTGCTCAAGGAGCGGGTCGCGGAGGACCTCTTCGCCTACCTCGTGGTCGACCGGGCCCAGCTGCCCCCGGACTGGAGACAGGAGCTGGCCGAGTGGGCGGAGCCGCGCGGCTGGTCCGTCTCGCTCCAGGGCCGCAAGATCTACGTCGTACCGAGGCCGCTCACCAAGAGCGCGGCGATGCGCGAGGTGCCCCGCCGCACGGGCGCCACGCTCACGCTCGCCGCTGGTGACTCCCTCCTGGACGCCGACCTGCTGCTCGCCGCCGACCACGGCTGGCGCCCCGGCCACGGCGAACTGGCCGACGCGCACTGGAGCGCCCCGCACGTGGAGGCGACGGCGGAGCGGGGCGTGGCCGCGGGCGAGGAGATCCTGCGGCGCCTCCTCCTGCGGGCGTCGAGCCCGGGCCTGGCCGCCTGACACCCGGAAGCCCATGCCGGCCGCCGCGCCGCCGAATCCGCTCGAACCGGCGGTGTCCGGCGGCTACAGTCGCCGCGTTCCCGCCCGCCGGTGGAGCACGCGGCAGACCAAGGAGTTGTGCGATGACCAAGGGAAACGAAACCAAGATCACGGACGAGCTGTACGCGTACATGCTGGCGCACAACCCGCCGCTGGACGCGGTGCAGCGCGCGCTCGTCGAGACCACGTACGCACGTCTCCCCGAGCACGCGGGCATGCAGTCGGCCGAGGAACAGGGCCCGCTGCTGGCCTTCCTCGTCCGGCTGACCGGAGCCCGTCACATCGTGGAGGTCGGCACCTTCACCGGCTTCTCCGCCCTGTCGATGGCCCAGGCCATGCCCGCAGACGGACGGCTGATCGCCTGCGACGTCTCGGAGGAGTGGACGGCGTACGGCCGTGAGGCATGGGCGAAGGCGGGCGTGGCCGACAGGATCGACCTGCGGATCGCCCCCGCCCTGGACACCCTGCGGGCGATGCCCACCGAGCCGCACATCGACTTCGCCTACCTGGACGCGGACAAGGGCAGCTACATCCCGTACTGGGAGGAGCTGGTGCCCCGGATGCGCCAGGGCGGCGTCATCGCCACGGACAACGTGCTCTTCCACGGCCGCGTGACCGACCCGGCCGCGACCGGCGGAGCGGCGGCCATCAAGGAGTTCAACGACCACGTGTCCGCCGACGCGCGGATGGACAGCGTGCTGCTCACGGTGTCGGACGGCCTGACCCTGTCGCGCAAGCGGTAGCGGTAGTCGTAGCGGTAGCCGCCGTATGCCGCTGCGGCCGGGTCAGCCGCAGCAGCCCCCGCCGCAGCAACCGCCACCGCCCGAAGGCGCGGGCGCGGAACCTGCCGATCCGCCCACGGCGACGGTGGAGAGAAGCTTCACGGTGTCCTCGTGCCCGGCGGGACAGGAGGCGGGGGCCGACGACTCGGCCATCGGGCGGCTGAGTTCGAACGTGTCTCCGCAGGAGCGGCAGCGGTACTCGTAACGAGGCATGCGCTCAGGCTATCCGCAGGGACCGGATTCCAGGGAGAACCAGAAGCAGCGCCACCGGCACCGGCGCCGTCCTTGTGGGTTTTGTCCCCTGTGGGCTCTACACCCGTCGCCCGGAGGAGGGCGGGCCGACAACGGGCATCTCCTCGACCTGCCTGCGCCGCGCGAGCTGCTCCTCCCGCGCGACTTCCTCGGGATGCCGGGCCCGCCAGTACGGGTTGTCGTGGGAGAGCCCGCCGCTGACCCGTCCGTACATCCCGAACATCATCAGCAGCAGGCCGACGACAAAGCTGAACAGGACGTTCTGGATCTGGAAGGCGAGGAAGTTCATTCCGGTGTCGAGCAGCGCGAGGTTCACGAAGCCGCTGAGGACGAACGCGATGCCGATGACCATGTTGAGGGTCGAGGCGAAGTTGCCGCCGAGCACCATCCCGATGAACAGCAGCAGCCCGGCACAGATCGACAGCACGCTGAGCGCGCCATTGGTGCTCAGGCCGGCGACGGTGTCACCACCGGTGTCGAAGAAGCCGATCCTGTCGATCAGCCCCAGGACGCCGAAGGCGAGCAGCACCAGACCCATCAGGCCGGCCCCCGCCCGGTAGACGCGGCTGAGGCGGTGGTCGACGGGGAGGTGCTCATCGAGTCGGGTGGCCCTGCGGTGAGCGGCGGGCCGTCGGGCGGGACGCAGTAGGCGGGGCGCGTGGGTGGCCATGGAGGAGCCTCCTTCGGCTACTACCAGGATCGCTCCGCGACGGGTGCGGCGCACGCCGGCACCCGGCGCACGCCGGTGCTCGTAGGTCAGCACACGAGCACACGAGCACACCTGACGGCGGCCCTGTCGGCCCTGACAGCCGACGCGGGAGGGCTCAGGTGCCGGCCCCGCGCTCCTCGCGAATCTCGGAGACCACGTGCGCGGCGGTCTGGCGTACGCCCTCCGTGACGGTCAGGAAGTGCCAGTAGTCGGGATGGCGTCCCTCAAGACCGCTGACGGCCTGGTCGAGCCGGGCCACGGCGTCGTCCAGCGGACGGGCGTGGCGCGGCTCCGGGGTGTTGCGCCCGTCCATGGCCAGCCGCTGGGCGTCCCGTATCGCGAACCGGGTCCGCTGGATCTCCTGCTGCGGGTCCTTGGCCACCTCGTTCAGCCGGTGCAGCCGGTCACCGGCCGCGGACACCGCCTCGTCGGTGGCGTTGAGCAGGGCCCTTACCGTACTCAGCCGGGAGGTCGCATCGGCCCAGCGCTGCTCGCTGCGCGCCTTCGCGGCCTCCTTGAGCTTCTCCTCGGCCTGGCGGACGTTGACCGCGGCCTGCTCCGGAACGGGCTGCAGGTCCTGCCAGCAGGCGGCCGAGAACCGCCGCCGCAACTCGCTGAGCACGGGCTCGACGGAAGAGGCCCGGGTCGTCAGGGCCTCCGCACGCGTACGCAGCGTCACCAGCCGACGATCGATCTCGGCGGCCCGCTCGGGCAGCTGAGCCGCCTCGGCCCGTACCGCCTCGGCATCGCGCAACACCTGGTCGGCACGCTGGAGGGTCTCGGCCACGCCGTGCCGACCGGCACCCTGGTTGAGCTTGGTCAGCTCGGGGGCGAGGGCGGCGAGCCGTGCGGCGAGCTCATCCGCTCGCAGTCCGGACTCCCGCACCGCGTCGAGAGCATTGCTCGCAGAGAGGAGCGCCTGCCGGGCCCGCTCCACGGCGGGCGCGAGCCGTGCGAGCTGGGTCTCGGCGCTGCCGAGCAGCGGCCCGAGACCGGCCGCGTACCGGTCCAGCTCGCCCTTGACCCGTACGAGTTCGTTCTTGGCGGAGGACAGCTGGGCCTTGGCCTGTGTGGCGACCGACGGTTCAAGATCGTCTCGGTCGAGATCGTGCGCGTCGACGGCGGTGATGTAGGCGCTGCTGGCCGCGTCGATGCTCCGCCCGAGCGCGGCGAAGTCGTCCACGGCCTTGCGCGCGGCCGGAGAGCTGTCCACCGCGGTGATCGTCTCGATCGAGATCTGCAGATCGCGCTGGGCCGTGTCCAGCTCGACGAAGGCCTCGGCAGCGGCGTCCTTCGCGGCCTGCGCCTCGGCCCGCTGCCCCTCCCCACGCCCGCCGAACCAGCGCCGCGTGCCGCCACCGGCGAAGGCGGCCGACAGGACGCCCGCGAGCAGGGGCACCGGCAGCAGCATCAACACGAGCACATCGCGGGCCCCACTGGCCTGACGGACATCTCTGACGGCGGAACTCGCACCCGCTCTCGCCTGCGGCTTCGCGTGTGTCGCCGTCACATCCCTCTCCCGTGCCGATTCGCCCTGCCCGGTTACATTCTCCCACCAGGTAAGGACGAACACACGGGCCGGTTAGTTCGCGGTTCGTACCGTGACTTCGCCGTTGTTGCTCCGGGCCTTCACCACGTGGGAGCTGTTGTCGCTGCGCGGCACCTCCACCGACGTGTTCCCGTTGTCGGCGCTGGCGCTCACCGCGTACGAGGTGCTGCCGCCCGGCAGCTCGATGACGACCTTGCCATTGTCACTACTGGTGTCCACCAACACCGGCACAGCGGTGAACCCGAGCCGCACCGTACCGTTGTCCGAGTCGGCCTCGACCGACGAGCCGGAGATCCCCTCGGCGACGATGCCGCCGTTGTCGCTGTCCAGCTTCAGCGGCCCACTGGCGTCGCGCACGGTCACCTCGCCATTGTCGGAGCGCAGGTCGAGCGCGGTGTCGAAGCCCGACGCCGTGACCTTCCCGTTGTCCCCGCGCACGGTGACCGCCACCCCGCGCGGCACCTTCACCTGCTGCTTGGCGGCACAGTTGCTGATCAAGGCATCGCACTTCACCTTCAGCGTCAACGTGCTGCCGCGCATCTCCCAGCGTGGATCGGGCCCGCTCCCGAGCACCACCCACCCGTCGACCTGCCGGGTCACCTCGACCTTCTTCACGTCGGCCGGTACGAGCTCCAGCGTCGTGTTGGCCGTATCGATGGTCAGCGTCTTCCCGCTGAACGCGAACGACTTGTGCTCGACCGGTGCGTCGTCGGTGTCCGCAGTGCCGCAGGCGGAAAGCACAAGGGCGGCAAGCAGCGCTCCGCCGGACGCGATGAGTGTGCGGGTGTGGGTGCGGGTGTGGTGTGCCACGGTGTTCGTCCCCCAGGTCGTGCGCCGGTCGCTTCGCCTTACTGCGTTCCGGCTCACGGTATGTGCGCACCGGCAGCCCGGGGAATCAGGACGGCTACCGTATGCGGGGTGGGGATATCCCCCCTCCCCGTCCTCTCCCCGTCCCCTCTGCGGCCCCGTACGACTGCGCCGACCGCCGGGCGGCTGCCGCCGGCAACCGTTTGTGACCGGGGGCCGTAGTCCATGTACGCTGTTCCCTCACCCACGGGTGCGTAGCTCAGGGGTAGAGCGCTGCTCTTACAAAGCAGATGTCGGCAGTTCGAAACTGCCCGCGCCCACCAGGGATAAGTGGCAGGTGAGAACCTGTTTTTGACCCCCCAGCCGTAATCGGCTGGGGGGTCTTCTCGTTATCGAAGTCCACTAAGAGTCCACATCCCCAAACGATCAAGGTGGTATCTCACTCGATAGAGGGACTGGAACCGTGGCCGATACACCGTAGAGTGCCGCCCATGGGAGGGGCAGGTATGTCTCCCCGCGCACGCCTGACACGCGCCTCCCGGATTCTGTGGTGTCCAGGCGGGGAGGCCAGGCCCACAGAAGCAAGACCCCCACCAGCAGTCGGTGGGGGTCTTCTGCTGCACAACGTAAACCGCCCCACGCCGGGAAGGGCGTGGGGCGGGGCGCTTTGACTGAGTCTTAGCGCCATGCGGCGCAATCTGGCGGACACGCGAACGCCGATGCACCGCATCGATGCCACATCCGAACGGATGTGGCTGTTCAGGATTGCGTGCCTTGGGCACCCAATCAAGATGTAGGTTCTGCCCTACATACTTTCGATCATGGAACGCTGAGCGTAGTGGAGTGCCACGCTCCGTTCCCCCACCCGACTGGGTGCTCACCAGGCGCCGGGCGATCGGAGACCGTATCCGGGCCGCGCGCCTCACCGAGAGACTCACTCAGCAGCAGGTCGCCGAACGGATTGACATGGACCGGGCCACGTACAACCGGGTCGAGCAGGGGCACAGCGCCTTCCTGATCGACTCCCTCATCCTCATCGCAGACGCGCTCGGCGTCCCGCTCTCCGACCTCGTGCGGGAGTAGGGGAGCCCCGGCCATCGCGATGGCCGGGGCCCCCGGCACCCATCCGCGTGTCGGAGCGCGGATGGGGCCCGCCTGGCGGTTGCAGTGGATGGACAACCGCCCGCGGAGGATCAGTAGGCGGGACGGCGCTCCGGGTACGACGGCGGGTGCGACCGCGATTTGGTGCACAGCTCCCGGTGGATGTAGACCGTGGCTCCGGGCCCGGTGGCCGCGTCGATTTCGATGGTCTCGGCCTCGGCTGGACGCATCAGCTGGTCGCAGCGATCGCAGATCACCGGGCCTCCCTCGATGTGGCGACGAGGCGGCAGCGCGCCACCTCTTCGTAGTCGGTGTGGCCCGTCCGCCCTGCGTGCTGAAGCGCCCAGGTGTCGGGGGTGATGTGCGAGGCGCTCGGCTCGGACTCCTCGGCGCACCCGTCGTTGAGGCAGCGGATCACGATGGTGGTCTGCGGTGCCTCACCGCGGGAGGCGCCGATCGTCCACTCCACGAACCGCATCACCGACCGGGTCATGGGGATGTCTCCGCGGCCCTGGCCGCGCACATCGCGGTGTCCGCGCAGGCGCGGGGAAACCAGCTGTACGCGGCCCCACCGCGCGGCCTGGCGCGCTGCTCGCCCAGGTCGACGTCCAGGCCGGCCGCCAGAGGGTGCCCACACCAGATGCAGCGCCAGCCTCGCTGCTGCTGCTCGGTCAATGCGCTGACTGGTGGTAGTGCCCTCACGGTCATGGTGATCCCCGGCTACGTCGATTGAGGGGCATCCAGCCAGTTCGCTGTACGCGCCCACGGTCACACCCCGATGATGTGCGTGCACGGTGAGCAGCGAATAGGCCGCCCTATGGCCACGCGTGGCCACGCAGCGGCCACGGCCAGGAGCGCGGACGATGACACCTCAGACTGGGCACATGAGCCGCAACGACGCGCTGCGGGCCGCTCGACTCCGAGCCGGATGGCGGACCGTAGAAGCCGCCGCAACCGCCCTCACCGACCACGGACAACAGTTGCTGGATGACCGCCAGTTCGCCGTCTCGGCGCGCACCTGGCGACGCTGGGAAGGCGACCGTCCAGGATGGCCCCCCGAGGAGACCGCGATCGTCCTGCACGACGCGCTCGGCCGGTGGCCGGAGGACCTCGGATTCACCACACCGCCGGGATGGATCCGGCCAGAGCATCACGAAGAGGAACAGGTGCGCCGCCAGGCATTCGCCTCCGTCACCGCCGCCGCGCTCGTCGCGGGGCCCGTCGCACCGCAGCATGTCGACCCTGCCCTGATCGACTACTTCCAGCAGCAGCTGGAAGGGCACTACAGGGCGGACATGTTCCTCGGCCCGCACGACCTCATCGGGACCGTGTCCGCGCAGTACCAGCTCATCGACAAACTCGTGCGCTCAGCGAGAGGGGAAACGCGCCGCGGTCTCCTCCGGGTCGGTGCGGCCTACGCCGCGCTCGTCGGCTGGCTGTACCAGGACGCGGGCGACATGGACGGGGCGGCGTTCTGGCGGGGGGTCACCCAGGAGATCGCCATGCGGTCCCGGGACCCGCACCTCATCGGCTACTCCCTGGTGAATCAGGCACAGGTGCGCACCGACCTCGGTGACGGGCACGCGGTCGTCGACCTCTGTGAGGCCGCGCTCGATGACGCCGACCACCTTGTGCCCAAGGTGCGGATCATGGCCATGCAACAGCAGGCCCACGGTGCCAGCCTCACCGGCGAACGGGTCCTCGTCGACCGGCTCATCGACCAGGCCGGCCAGCTGCTTCCACGCGTGGACGATGACCTGCCGTGGGGCAACGCCTGCCGCAGGACCCCCGGTTACCTGGAGGTGCAGCGGGCCACCTGCTACGGGCGCCTCGGCCTCGGCTCGGAGGCAGGAGCCCTGTGGACGCAGGTACTGGCCATCGTGCCCGAGACAGCGCGTCGGGACCGCGGGGTGTACATGGCTCGGCAGGCGACAGCGGCTGCGGCCGCGCGGGAGCCTGATCAGGCGGTGGAGATCGCGCGAACGGTGGCAACGATCGCGGTCGAGACCCGCTCGGCCAGGATGCGGCGGGAGCTCGTCACCCTGGAGCGCGCGATGCGCCCGTGGCAGGATGCTCCGGTCGGCCGGGACTTGGCCGAGATTCTAGAGCCTGTGACCGTGGGGAGCTGAGCGTGGCCAAGGGGCCGGTGCCGTTGACGGAAAGCGCGATCGACGAGCGGCTATCAGGGTTGCGCGGGTGGTCGCGGGTGGGTGATGAGATCACGCGGTCGTTCGGCATTCGGTATCACGGAGGTGTAGCGATGATCGTGCACGTTGCTGATGTTGAGCGGCTCATCGGGCACCACGCGGACATCGACCTGCGATGGGACACGATCCGGTTCGGGATCACCACGCACGATGCGGGCCACAAGCTCACTGATGCGGACTTCGACTTGGCCGCACGCATCGACCAGATTGCCGCAGCTCACGGGGCCGAGCCCGAGGCCTGACCCGGAACGCACGAAAGCGCCCCCCGCCACCGGCTGAAGCCGGGACGGGGGGCGTGCTCATGTGCGTCTGCGGTCTGCGGGCAGGCCGAGGATCGTCGGGGCCGTCCCCGGGTCTGGGGCGGTCGGGGTATCGCGCCGGCAGACCAGTGCGTCCGGATCACCCGGCGGCGGCTGGAGGCTGTACCCGGCCGGGCAGGTCTGGCCGCTGGCCCCGTCCCGCCCGTCCTTCCCGGCCGCGCCGTCCTTGCCCGCGGCGCCGGGCTGTCCGGCCGGTCCCTGCTCGCCCGCCGGACCGGCAGGACCAACGGGACCAACGGGGCCCGGAATTGTGGAGTCCGTTCCCGCGCGGCCGCTCGCGCCGGACGGGCCCGGTGACGGGGTGCCTGCCGCTCCGGTGCTGCCGCGGGCGCCCTGCTTGCCCTGCTCGCCCTTCGGCCCTGGCGGGCCCGGGATCGGTACCGGCACCTCGGCCCGCGCTGGCAGATCCTCCACCGCGTCGCCCGGGTCCGGTGCGGCCGGGGTTCCGCCGCGCGCCTGCACCTGCGCGCGCAGCGTCCGCACACCCGTGGCCAGGGTGGTGACGGCGGTACCGCGCCGGTCCGCCTCGGCCGCCAGCTGATCCCCGCGCGACTGCGCCTTGTCGATCTGGAGGAACGCGATCGCGAGCCCGCCGCCGAGGAACAGCAGCGCCGCCACGATCCAGAGACCGCGGCGGCGCCGGTAGAACAGTCGCTCCGTCCGTGTCACGGCGACCCCCCGAGCTGCGTTACGAGCAGTCGTAGCCGCGCGCTCTCCGCCTTCTCAGCCGCCAGTTCGGCGCGCAGGGTGGCCAGGTCGGAGCGCAGCTCGGTCCGCTCCTCCTGCAACTGGTCGGTCAAGCTGTTGTATCCGGTCAACGCTCCGCCCTCCCGGGCCGCTCTCGTGGCGCCCCGGGACCCGTAGGCGGCCGCTGCCGCGGCGAACAGCGAGGCCAGCACAGCGGCCAGCGCCCCGACCATGGCAGCGTCCATACGTACTCCCGTGGTGCTCGGTGGGCAGCTCAGATACCCGTCGGGTGCGACGCCGGGTCAGCGGCCGCGGGCAGCGTCGACGCGGTGCCCTTCCGGCCGAGCCGCCCCGCCACCCAACCCTTGGCGGCAGCGAGGGCAAGACCGATGGGTGCGGCCCACCACACGCTCATGGCTCCGCTGGCTAGGCAGGCCGTACCTATCCGCTCGCGATCGACGGCGATGCCAGGGAGGATGCCGTGATGAACACTCCGTTCCTCAACATCCAGGGGAAGGCCGAGGACGGTCCGCACCCCTGTCCCTGAATCTGTCCGGTGTGCTTCGGGGCGGACGGCAGGCAGGGCGACCACGATGCGGACCGAGTTCGAAGGCGGCCCCAATGGCTGGCTGAGCCTCACGGAAGCACGGAGGAACTTCGACGCGATGGGTGATTGCGACGAGCGATGTACCCAGTTCGTACGCGCCCCATTGCCGACCGAACGCCCCACGGTCTGACATCACCAGCTGACATCAACGTCGCCAGACGCCAACGGATCACAGCGACTGAAGCTGGACCACGGACCACCCAGCGAGCAGGAGTTCGGGCGAGCCGCCCGGATGAGGGATCGAACTCCTAAAGCGGTGGTCGTACGAGACCGTGGACTACTTGTGGACTGATCTCAGTAAACCCAACGCTCGATAGACGCCGACCAGCGTCCGTCTCTGTGAGCGGAGCCGGGCACATGGCATAGTCGAGCGTCAGAGTCGAGCCGACGAGGAGCCTCATATGATCGAGAACGTCGTCGCTCCTTTGGTGGTTGCAGTGCTGGTCGGGCTAGTTGTCTTCATCAGGCGCTGGCTGAAGCGTGAGAATCCCCTAGCGGTAACGGGAGAGCTCATCGTTCCCAAGGCTTGGGAAGTCGCCCTACCGACGTCGGAGTCCCTGCCGTCACACGTACCTGAGGACAAGCGCTTCTACTGGCCGATGTACTGGCTACTCCGCAATCGAGGTGCCGCGGACTTCAAAGCCACCAGCGCGAAGATCCTTGTAGAGAACCGCTCAGAGCAACCACTCACCATCACCAACATCACGGTCCACAAGGCGCAGGAAGGTACTCCCTTCAGCGCTGCTTGGGTCAGGTACCCACCTGCGGGTGGAGTGGAGGCCCTGGTGCTGGACTTTCTGCTCGATGAGGACCAGCCCACGGCATGGAGCGCTACCTACGAGGGGTCAACCGAGGGTCTGGTCCGCACAGGTAGCCGCCCCTACTTCGACGACCACGTCATCGCCCTCTCGCCCGGGGAGGCGCAATCGCTCCTCATCACCGGGCGTGCCAACGGCGTGCGGTGCTCTTGGTCGCTGAACATTGAGACCTCCCAAGCGGGGAAGCGCAGAGTGGTGCCCGTCGAGCCGGAGGGCGGCGTCTTCGTCACCTCGGGGACGCCGGCCAATGGCTTCGACCACCGATGGGAATGGAGTTGGTACGACGGAGCAGCGGCCCGCTTTGTCGTTCCACCGGAGTTCGACTAATTCCCTGGACGCGCCCGGTTCAAAGTCAGTGGCAGTGAGCCGTACCTCGGGTCCCTGCTCGGTGGTGCCGCGCGTGCCAGATCCGTGCCAGATTGAGCAGTCAGCCACGGCCAATTGGAGGTTGAGGCGGTGCAAGCAAGAGCTGACAGACCAGGCCCTGCTGCACGGCCGCTGACCAGCAAAGACCGTCCTGCCGTCAGCGCCAGGCTTACAAAGCAGATGTCGGCAGTTCGAAACTGCCCGCGCCCACCAGCAGGACACATGGAAAAGGCCCAGGTCACCGGCAGTATGCCGAGAGCCTGGGCCTCGTTCGTTTCATCCCAGGCGGATCAGCGCGCGGCGTCAGATACGGTGCATCGCAAGGCAGAGGGAAGTCCGCGTACTGGACGCATTCCGGCGTTCCGACAACACAGCGAGGTGCCGTGGCTGTCGCCCGATACCACTGCAGTCCACGACCAGGCAGCCTGAGCCGGCTGAGCAACGGCTTCAGTACGTGGCAGCCGAGAACAGGCGGCTGTTAGCGTCCGGGATCATGAACGACAGCGTGTACGTGGGCAACGCGGGCAAGGACGCGGCACTGGACCGGGGATGGCTGCTCGGGCATTTCAAGGACGCCGGGGATCCCCGTCACAGCGAGGCCCTGGAGATCAAATGGGGCGTTCATCCGCGTGGTGACGAGCGAGCGCAGTGGGTGCGGGGTGAGGAGCGGACCGCTCTGCTGGTGCTCATCAGCGGTCGTTTTCATGTCCAACTTCCCGGACGTGACGTGCTCTTGGAGAAGCAGGGCGATTACGTCGTCTGGGGCCGCGGCGTGGACCACTCCTGGTTCGCGGAAGAGGAGTCGGTGGTGCTGACGGTGCGGTGGCCGTCCGTCCCCGGCTACGCCGTGACGTCGGAGTAAGGCAAGGAGGTGCTGGGTAGCCTGGCGGCCTGTTCGCCGTGATCAGGGGTGATGAGAGGAGATGGGGGGCGCAGAGTGGAGGGTGAAGGGCGGCATGCCGCGATCCGGCTTCCCGAGGGGTCCTGGTGGGACTGGGACGTCGTCTCCTGGAACGCCGGACAACTCCGGCTCGCCGCCGGTCATGACCTGGCCTACCACCATGGCCTGGAGCTGGTCTTCGACGACCCGGTCTTCGTCAGCTGCCCGTCGAGCTTCCATGATCCGGTGTTCCGCGCCCCTTCGTCCGAGGAGCTTCTGGACATCACGCGTCATCTCGGCGGAGAACTGCCCGTCGTGGTCGCCTTCGAAGCCGATGCCGGCGGGCCGGAGCCGGCCTCGTGCCTCGTCGCCGCCGGGCGGCTGGAGATCGTCCGGGAGACGGTCCTGAGGTACTGGCGGGAGGACGCGGCTCCCAGTCAGCGCTTCGCTCCATGGGTGCGGTCGCCGGGGCGGCGGTGAAGGCCCGCGGGCGCGAAGCGTCGGCGTATGCCACCGCCGTCGGGCAGGAGTACGGGCCGGGCGCCGCGTCGCCCCTGCGGATACCGGCCTTTCGCCGCTTCCTGCTGGCCCATCTCGTGTCCGCGACGGGTTCGGCCATGGCGCCCGTGGCGCTCGCGTTCGCCGTGATCGGTCATGGCGGCGGCGCGCAGTCGCTCGGGATCGTGCTCACCGCGAACACCGTGCCGACCCTGGTCCTACTCCTCCTGGGGGGCGTGCTCGCGGACCGGATGTCCCGCAGCCGCATCCTCTTCCTCGGGAACCTGGGGGCCGGGCTGGCGCAGGCGGCGGTCGGCGTGCTGGTGGTGACCGGCGCGGCGACGACGCTCGCGATCAGTGTCTGCGCCTGCCTCTCCGGGGTGTCGGCCGCGTTCATCGCGCCCGCCGCCCAGGGGATCGCGACCCGGCTCGTGGCGAAGGAGCAGCTCCAGCAGGCCAACGCGCTGGTCCGGGTGCCCGGGAACGCCGTCAGGATCGTCGGCCCGGTCGTCGGTGGATTCGTCGTGGCGTGGGCGGGCCCCGCCTGGGCGCTCGGGTGGGACGCGGGTACGTTCGTCGTCGCGGCTCTTCTCCTGCTCGGGCTCCGGCTCGTCGGCGCGGTACCTTCCGGGGGCGGTGTGGTGAGCGATCTGCGGGCGGGCTGGGACGGGTTCCGCTCGCGGAGCTGGCTGTGGAGCTACACCGTGGCCGGAACCGTGGTTGTGGCGGCCTGGCTGGCCGGATTCCAGTTGCTCGGGCCGCTCGTGGCGGCCGACAGCTACGCGGGCGCCCGTTCATGGGGGCTGGTGCAGGGCGCGTTCGCCGCCGGGCTCCTCGCGGGTACGTTCCTCTGCCTGGCCTGGAAGCCGCGACGGCTGATGCTGGTCTGTGTGGTGACCAGCGCGGGCATCATGCTGCCCCTGGCCGCTCTGGGGCTGGGACTGCCCCTCGTCTGCGTGCTCTTCGCCGCCGTCGTCGCCGGAATCGGGCTGGACGTCGCGATCGTCTCCTGGTCCACGGTCATGCAACAGCAGGTGCGCGACCAGGAGCTGGGGCGGATCGGCGCGTTCAACGCCGTGGGTGAACGCGCCGCCATCCCGATCGCGTACCTGCTGGTGGCGGTTGCCTCGAAGCACTGGACCGGTCAGCACATTCTGCTGGTGTGCGCGGGAGTCGTCCTCGCCGCGACCCTGGCCAACGCGTGCGTGCGTGATGTGTACCGGATCAACCGGGCGTGAAACCGAGGCGTGAAACCGAGGCGTGAACCGAAGCGAAACCGAGGCGTGAGCCGGCCCCTTGTTCAGGGGGCAGTCCAGGGAGGAGGCTGTCTCACCCGGTCTCCGGCCGGTGCACGGCCGGGAGCGACTTTCCCAGGCGGGCCAGCGGGGAGAGTGCCATGAACAGCGGGGACAGCGCCATGGTGGCGGCGGTCAGGAGCAGGCTCGTGCGCAGCCCCCACCGAACGGCGAGGAAGCCGCCCAGCAGCGAGCCGAGCGGTGTCAGTCCCATGCCGGCGAAGTTTATGGTCGCCACCACCCGGCCCTGCATGCGCAGCGGGGTGAGGGCCTGCCGTACGGCCATCGTCATGACGTTGACCAGCTGACTGAACGTACCGAAGAGGAAGTTGATCCCCATGAGCGCCGGGAGCGTGAGCGGGGTGGAGCCGGGCAGCGCCGGTACGCAGAGCATCACGCCGTCGGCCAGTACCGCCGCCGAGACCAGCACCGGACCGTACCCGAGTCTTCCCGGCAGTTGCGCGGCCAGCAACGACCCCAGGACCGCCCCGGGGCCGGTCGCCGCGAGGGCCAGGCCGACTGCCGTGCCCGACAGATGCAGTCCGCGGGAGAGGTGGAGCAGATAGACGGTCATCAGGGCGGCGAAGGAGAACTGGTACAGCGCGGAGGCCAGGCCCACCGCCCGCAACGAGCTGTTGCCGGTGACGAAGCGCAGACCTTCGTGGATCTGCCGCCGGATGCGGACGGGCCCCTCCGGATGCACCGGGAGCGGCTCGCGGGCGCGGATACGGCAGATCGACAGGGACGACACCACGAAGAACAACGCGCCGGTGAGGGCGGCGACCGGTCCCGAGAACAGCGACACCAGCGTACCGCCGAGCGCGGGCCCGCCGATCTGAGCCGCCGACCTGCTGCCCTCCAGCGCACTGTTGGCCTGCGCCAGCCGGTCCGGCTCCACCAGTCGTACGAGCGAGGCCTGGTAGGCCACGTCGAAGAACACGCTCAGTACGCCGACGAGCAGGGCGCTCACGAGCAGCGCGGGCAGCCCGAGGAGGCCGAGCAGGTACGCGACGGGGACCGCGGCCATCGCGAGTGCCCGGCCGCAGTCCGCCAGGACCATCACCGTGCGGGAGCGCCTGCGGTCCACCCAGGCGCCGGCGAGGAGCGAGAGCAGCAGGATCGGTGCCTGCTCCACCGCGCGCAGGGCGCCGAGTTGGCCCGCCCCCGCGTCGAGGGACACCACGGCGACGAGTGGCAGGACCACCTGACCGGCCTGCGCCCCGAGCTGGGACGCGGTCTGCCCCACCCACAGCCTGCGGAAGTCGGCATCCCGCCACAGGCCCGGCGGGTTCGGGCGGCGCGGGGGAACGGGGTCGCGGATATCGGAGGTTCTGCCTGGAGGCACGTACGGCACAAGGACCCCTTGAGCTGCGGAGAGCATGGCCTGGTGGGCGGTGCGCGAAGAAGCGCAACGCCGGACCGGGCGGGAAAGGCTCGCTGTGCCGCAGAGTCGGACGGAGTCGGAGGCGGCACGCGATGACGGGTCGGTCACGACCTGGAACGTCAGCGCGCGCTAGGGCGACCGGGCATCTCGGTTCAACTCCTCATGGGTCAATTGGTGTTCGAAGGTTAGCCGTCGGTCCGCTCCGGCGGGAGCGAATCACGGCGGACCGGCGGGCAAGTGCGCCCGCCGGTTCTCGGCCACCGTGGTCATCGCCGCCAGAACAGCAGGTGGGTGACTCCGCTGGGGCTCGGCACCGTATCGAGGTGGTACCGGTCGAGCAGCTCGGTGTGGCTCTCCCAGAGCCGTTCGCCACGCCCCAGGTCGACGGGCGCCACGGCGATGTGCATCGTGTCGACGAGGCCGGCCTCAAGGAATTCGCGGATGGTGGCGACCCCGCCGCCGAGGCGTACGTCCCGGCCGTCGGCGGCCTCCTTCGCGCGGGCCAGCGCCTCCTCCGGTTTCGCGTCGAGGAAGTGGAAGGTGGTGTCCGCCAGGGTGAAGGAGGGGCGCTCGTGATGGGTGAGCACGAAGACCGGTGTGTGGAAGGGTGGGTTGTCGCCCCACCAGCCCTTCCACTCGTGGTTCTCCCACGGGCCCCGCTGGGGGCCGAACTTATTGCGCCCCATGATCTCCGCGCCCACGTTGCGGGTCTGTTCGCGGGTGAAGTAGTCGTCCAGGCCGCGCGTGCCGCCGGGCTCTGTGCGGTTCACCCAGCTGGCGGTGGGACCCACCCAGGAGAGCAGGCTGGCGGGGTCCGCGTGGCCGAAGGGTCGCTCCAGGCTCTGGCCCTCACCGGCTCCGAATCCGTCCCGCGACACGGTGATGCAGTGCATCCTCAACAGCTGTTGTGACATGAGTTTCTCCTCGGGGCGTCGACGAGCCGGGCCTTGAGAGGCCGGGCGCCGACAAGCAACAGGCAGCGCGTCCGCCAACTGGCAACTGGCGGCAAATTGCAACCGGATGTGGTGAGCAACCGGTTGTACAGTACTACGCTGGGGGCATGCCGCAACCAGTAGAGACGGGCCTCCTGCCCGTGCCGCCGGGGAAATCAGGCTGCCCGATCAACCTGACCGTCGAACTGCTGGGCGACCGGTGGAGCCTGGTGGTGCTGCGGGATGTCATGTTCGGCGACCACCGGCACTTCCGGGAGCTCCTCGCCCACTCGGTCGAGGGCATCGCGTCGAACATCCTCTCCGCCCGGCTGTCGAAGCTCGTGGGTGCCGGTCTGCTCACCCGGCACGATGATCCGAGTCACCGGCAGAAGATCGAGTACCGGCTCACCGAGGCGTCGGTCCAGCTCGTTCCGCTCATGACACAACTGGGCGACTGGGGATCCCGCTGGCTCCCGACCGTGCCCGAGCTGTCGATCCGGGCCCAGCTCCTTGCTCGCGGCGGCCCCGAAATGGGGGAGAGGTTCATGGACGAGCTCCGCGCCACGCACCTCGAAGGCCGTCCGCGGCGCACCGACGGCGTACTGCCCGAGCTGACCCTGGCCTACGAACGCGCTGTCAGCGAAAGTGCCGTCTCCGAGCGCGCTGTCTCCGAAAGCGTCGTCTCCGAGCGCGCTGTCTCCGAAGGCTGAGCGTCGTACGCTGCGGGGCGGTAAGGGTGGTTGGCGGTACGGGGTGGGTGGCGCAGGCGTCACCGGCTTCCGGCGGGGCGGTCCAGCGCGTAGACCGTGACGGGGTTGCCGTTCAGCTCCTCCTGCCGGCGCGGCGCGAAGCCGAGGCGCTCGGCCACCTTCACCGACGGCCCGTTGCCCGGTCGGATGAGGGCGGTGAAGTAGTCGGCCTCCAGCGTGGCGAACCCCCAGTCCAGGCAGGCCCGAGCCGCCTCGGTCGCGTATCCGCGCCCCCAGTGCTCCGCCCGGAAGGTCCAGCCCAGCTCGACCTCGTCGAACTGCTGCCAGTACTGCAGACCGCTCCGGCCGATGAACTCGCCGCTGGACCGGAGCTCCACCGCGCACAGGCCGTGGCCCCGCTCGGCCCACTGCCGCTCGATCCCGGCGAGCCGTTCCAGTCCCTGCTCACGGGAGTAGGCCCCGACGAACCGGTTGACCTGGAGATCGGCGTGGAGCTCGACGAAGGCGTCGATGTCCGACGTCGCAAGGGGGCGCAGGGTGAGTCGCTCCGTCTCGATCATGCCTGCGAGCGTAGTTCCTGACGCTGACCGGGAGCAGTCCCTCGCGGCGGGGCGGGGGGTGTCCGGATGCCTGGCAGGCGGGCCGGCGGCTTCACCCGATCGGCTGCGCCCGGGTGGCCGACCCCGCACGTGCCGACCAGGGTCGGTCTGACGTGCATTTCCCCCGGCCAAGGAGTTCTCATGGCACAGTCAGCGCCCACCCCGGGTACGTCCCGCTCGCATGCCACCGATTCGGGGGGCGGCAGCCCCTGGGCGGCCGGCGGGACCATGTTCGCCGGAGTCCTGCTCATCGTCGACGGTGTGCTGGAGGCGATCAAGGGCATTGCCGGGATCGCTACCGACGACGTCTACACGCGGGTCAACAACTACGTCTTCAAGTTCGACGTCACGAGCTGGGGATGGATCCACCTGGCCCTCGGCATCCTCCTCTTCCTGATCGGCTGGGGCATCCTCCGGGGCTTCGGCTGGGCGCGCGGGATCGGTGTCGGACTAGCGGCGCTCAACATGATCGCCAACTTATGTGGCTGCCCTATCAGCCGATCTGGGCCGTGGTCTCCCTCGCCATCGACACCTTCGTGATCTGGGCCCTGTGCACGGACCGCTCGACGTCGGTCATCTGACAGTCGCCGGGTGCGGTTGGTAGCCTCCACCCGATGACATTGATCTTGGATGAAGCCGTCCACGCCCGGCTGCGAGCCGCCAACATCTGGTACGTCGGCACCGTCTTCGCCGACGGGACGCCGCAGGTCAGCCCGATGTGGGTGGATCTTGAGGGGGACGGGGAGCTGACGTTCAACACCTCGGCGGGCCGGGTGAAGGAGGAGAACCTGCGCCGCGACCCCCGGGTCTACCTCTCCCACGCGGATCACGCGACCCCTTCGACCGGGTGCAGATCAGCGGTGAGGCGGTGCGCTTCGTGGAGGGCCAGGAGGCGCACGACCGGATGGATCGGCTGGCCCGCAAGTACCTGGGCACCGAGCGGTTCGAGTGGACCATGCCGGGGGAGCGGCGGATCGCGGTGATCGTGCGCCCGGTCAAGGTGCGGCACATCGTGGGGGTGGAGCGGTTCAGGCCCGGCGGCCCCGTGCCCGGTCCCTGACCGACCGGCTCTCCGGGGTGGGGACGGCCCTGCTGAGAGCGAGCCCGCGCCGGTTCTGTGCCGGTCGGTCCCGCGCAGGTCCCGCTCCGCGTGAGCCCGGGACGTTGTCAGTGGGGCGGTCCACACTTGGTGTATGTGCCGCAGTATCAAGACCCTTCGCCCACCGTCGCTCCCCGAAGAGGCCACGGAGGAGGACATCCGCGCCGCCGCCCTGCAGTTCGTGCGCAAGGTCTCCGGCTTCCGCGCCCCGGCCGCGCACAACAGGGAGGTATTCGACCGTGCGGTCGACGAGATCGCCGCGTCGACCGCCAGACTGCTGGACGGTCTGGAAGTGCGGGGAGGTGTCAGGGCGCCGTAGGGACCGAGGCGGTGGCGGCAGCGGCCGCGGCGGCCGCCGCCGCGGGGCGCCGCATGAGCAGCGCGGCGAGCGCGCCCGCGACGAACAGTGCGAGGACCGAGATCGCCGTGCCCAGCCAGCTCGCGCCCAGCCACTGGGCGCCGAAGTAGCCGAGCCCCACGCTGTAGCCGGCCCAGGCCACGCCCGCCACCGCGGACCACGGCAGGAATTCCTTCGCCTTGCGGTGCGAGGCGCCCGCGCCCAGCGAGACGACCGAGCGTCCGGCCGGGGCGAAGCGTGCGATGACGACGAGGACGCCGCCACCTCGGCTGAGCGCGGCGCCGAGGCGTTCCTGCGCGGAGGTGAGGCGGCGGGAGCGGGCGATGGCGGCGTCCAGGCGTGCGCCACCGCGCCAGGCGAGCCGGTACGCGGCGAGGTCTCCCAGCACCGAGGCGCTGGCCGCGCAGAGGACCAGGACCAGGAGCGAGGGGACCTCGGTGACGTGACGGGCGGCGCCCGCGGCGTCGGCGGCCACCGTGCTGGTACCCGCCGCGGCGGCCGTGGCGGCGGTGATCACGAGGACCCCGCTGGGCAGTACGGGAAGGAAGACGTCCAGAAGCACCGAGAGGGCGACCACAACGTAGATCCATGGGCTGCCGGTCAGCGCACCCACACTCTCCAGCACTTCTACTCCCCGATTCGTGACAACGCCGCGACGTCGCAGGGGAGCGGCAGGAGCGGCAGGACCAGCTGTAAAGCGTACGCCTGCCGTTCACCTGGAGATCCAGATATATGCGTGATGTTGGGCACCTCACGTGTCTGTCATATGAGCCTCGCCCGTTACTCGTGGGTGCCTCGACGCGTGATTGAGGTGCGGTTGAGCCGCCCGACCGGGCCGGTGGCCCGCACGTGTCCCGCCGGACGGCCCCGGGCATGCCTGGAAGCGGCATTCCCGGTGTACCCGAGGCTGTCCGGCGGATCAGTGCGGATCAGTGCGGATCGGTCGGGCTCAGACGGCGACCGGGGCAGCCGGTTCGGGTGTGCGTTCCTCGACGGGCAGGGGAGCGGAGCGGGCGGTGAACAGTCGGTCCAGGGCCAGGGCGCCGGGACCCGTGAAGACGAGCAGCAGGAACACCCAGCTGTAGACGGCGGAGGGCTCGCCGCCGTTCTGCAGCGGGAAGAGCGCCCCTGACTGGTGGACGCTGAAGTACGCGTACGCCATGGAGCCGGACGAGATCAGGGCGGCGATGCGGGTGCCGAGGCCCAGTGCCACGAGCCCGCCGCCGACGAGTTGGATGACTGCCGCGTACCACCCTGGCCAGGTGCCGGCGGGTATCGATCCACCGCCCATGGCGCCGCCCAGGATGCCGAAGATCGAGGCGGCACCGTGGCAGGCGAAGAGCAGGCCTACGACGATTCGGAAGAGCGCGAGAGCGTAGGGCTGGGCCTGATTCAGGCGTGAGTACATGGGGAGGCTCCTTCGGTCTAGTGGGGACGTGAACCGACTGAGCGCCACAGGTTAGGTAGACCTCATCAGTACTTGCAAGTTCAACGTTTAGTTGACTGGCTGGAAGTAGATGGCTCGCCATTGGTCAACGAGCGATCAAATACCGTCTGGAGCTGGGGTCCTGTCTTGTTTGACTTGGCCTGAACCAATGACAGCGCAGCTTTCCGGCCATGCAACGTAAGTGTCATCAGCTGATTGCCGAACCATGGCCCATCCGACTTGTGCCACTGGACCGGAGCTGTACCAGTGCGCCCGTGCCGGGCCAGCAGTCGTCCGAACCCCCGCCCCGCCCGGCTCCAGCCGAAACGGAAGGCGGCCTTGAGGGGGCCCGGGATCGAGTTGTGCACGGGAGAGCAGGTCAGTTGCAGGACGCGGGCCTCCGGCGCGCCGTGGGATGCCCCGGTGGGCCAGGTGGGTTCCGCGATGTACGCATGGTGCACATCGCCCGAGAGCACGCATATCGTCGCCGGGGCGTCCGGGCCGCTGCCCACCTCCCGGATCAGCTCCGTCAACTGCCCGAACGAGTCGGGAAAAGCAGCCCAATGCTCCAGGTCGGCGCGTTGCCGCAGGTACTCACCGACCCGCGCCCAGCGGCCGTCGGGACCGCCCCGTTCACCCCGGCACAGCGCCGAGCTCCACTGCTCCGCGTCGTGTACCAATGGAGGTAGCAGCCACGGGAGCGACGTGCCGATCAGGACGTGGTCGGAGGAACCGGGCCCGCAGGACATCTCCTCGCGCAGCCACCGCATCTCCTCGGGGTGGATCATGGCCCGCCGCGGTTCGTCGAGCACCCGGGCCGCTCGGCTGTCCACCATGAGCAGCCGTACTCGGCCGAAAATGCGTCGGTAGCTCCAGCGGGTGAGGGTGGGGTCCGCGTCGGCCCCGGCCGCGAAGCGGCGAACCTCCTCTGTGCCGTCCGGGGTGGCGCGTACCGCCGCGTAGAGCGGGTCCGCCGCCAGCTCGGCGGGGGAGAGGTTGCCCAGGTGCTGATAGACCCAGTACGACATCAGTCCGCTGACGATCCGCTCGTTCCACCAGGGGGTGGAGCGGATCTCGGCGAGCCAGGCGGCGCTGGTGTTCCAGTCGTCGATGACGTCGTGGTCGTCGAAGATCATGCAGCTGGGGACCGTCGAGAGCAGCCAGCGGACCTCGGGGTCGCGCCACGACTCGTCGTACAGACAGGTGTACTCGTCGTAGTCCGCGACCTCCGCTCCCGGCGGATCGTCCAGATCACGCCGTGCCGCGAGCCTCTGCCGGGTCTCCCGCGAGGTCTCGTCCGCGTACACCTGATCACCCAGGAGCAGCAGGACGTCGGGGCGTACGGCGTCGGGGTCGGCGGCGAGCCGGGCGGCGAGGGTGTCCAGGGCGTCCGGCCCGACGGGGTCGGACCGGACCGACGCGTGTCCGCCGGCGGGGGGAGCCGCCCAGCGGCAGGAGCCGAACGCGATCCGGACCGTCGGCTGCCCGGCGTCCCCGCCGTCCTCACCCGACTCGCCAGCCTCGCCGCCCTCGCCGGCTTTGTCGCCGCCGGTGGATATCGGTGGGGTGGTGATCGTGCTCGCCGGGAAGCGGTGGTCCTCCGGCGGCCACACCCGGCGGTCGTCGAGCAGTACCTCGTACGCCGTGGTGGAGCCGGGGGTCAGGCCGGTCACCACCACCAGGGCGTAGTGGTGCCCGGAGACCGCGAAGGTCGGGGACGAGCCCGAAGCCCCGTCCGCGCACCGGATCAGGGCCGTGCACGGCCGGTCCGCCTCGACCCAGACGGTGGCGGTGGAGGCGGTCTCCCAGTCGACGTAACGCAGTAGTGGTCCCAGGCGCAGCCCGGCAGTCATGTGGTGCTCCTCGCGTCGTTCCGTACGGACGGTTCCGTACGGGGTGTTCGTACGGCGAGTTCGTACCGTACGGAACGACGGGGGAGTGCGGGACGGTTCCGGTGCCGCGGGTCAGCGGGCCGGCCACCGTCCGCTGATCGTTCAGCAGCCGTTGAGCACGGACTGCAGTGCGGTCTTCTCGGCGGAGTCGACGGTCAGGTCGTAGTAGTGCTTCACGTGCACCCAGGCGCGTGCGTACGTGCACTTGTAGGCGGCACGCGACGGGAGCCACTTCGCCGGGTCATTGTCGCCCTTGGACTGGTTGACGTTGTCGGTGACGGCGATGAGCTGGGGGCGCGTCAGGTCGTTCGCGTACGCCTGTCGTTGGGCGGTCGTCCAGCTGGACGCACCCGAACGCCACGCCTCGGCGAGCGGCACCATGTGGTCGATGTCCAGATCGGAGGCGGCGGTCCAGGTGGCGCCGTCGTACTCCGAGTACCAACTGCCGCTGACGGCGGTGCAGCTGGAGCTCTGTTCGACGTTCGTGCCGTCCCGCTTCAGGACCACCTCGCGGGTGTCGCAGGCGCCCGACTGGGTGATCCAGTGCGGGAACTTGTCCCTGCTGTAGCCGCTGGAGGAGCCCTCCGCCTGCACGGTCAGCTGGCCCAGATAGGTGCGGGCGGTGGACGCGGCCACCGGAGTGGGCATGGCGGCCTGGGCGCTGGGAGCGGTGAGCAGCCCGGTGGTTGCGGCGAGGGCGGCGGATGCGGTGAGGACGGCTATGCGACGCGCGTAGATACCTGACATGCGAACTCCCTTGACGTGGGGGGACTTTGGCCGGGTCGTGCGAAACGGCCCGGCCATCATGACGGCGCCGGGTTTCCGTGGGGTGGGCGCCAGGTAACAGAGTGGCGACATGGGCACGTCACATCAAGGGTTATGACGAAGTGCGCTGGGGTGCGGGGGCGTACGCAAGTGAATGCGCGGGCGTACGGAACTGATGAGACGGCAGGTCCGCGCCGGAGGCGGAGTCGTGGGGCGCCGGAAGCCCGCTCGCGGTCGTGCGTCAGGTCGTTAAGGTGGCCGCGTGCTGCTACCGGTCAACATCACGCTCGGGGTGGTGCTCGCCCTGCTGCTCGCGTCGGCCGCCGGCGTCGCCGCTCTCGCCTCGCTCGGCCGGGCGCGTCAGATCGTCCTGGCCGGGCTGCGGGCAGCGGTGCAACTCGCCGCGGTCTCCTCGCTCATCGGCTGGGTGGTGCACGCCTTCGCGCCGACATTCGCGTTCATCGCGTTGATGTTCGGCGTCGCGGTGTGGACCGCGGGCCGCCGCGTCACCGGTAACCGCAGTCGGTGGTGGGTGGCCGTGCCGATCGGGGCGGGGGTCGTGCCGGTGGTCGCGGCGATGCTGCTCACCGGGCTCGTGCCGGTCCGGGGCATCGCGCTGATCCCGGTGACCGGCATCCTGGTCGGGGGCGCCCTGACCGCGACGGTGCTCGGCGGGCGGCGGGCGCTCGACGAGCTGGCGACCCGGCACGGGGAGGTGGAGGCGGCGATGGCGCTCGGCTTCCCGGACCGCGACGCGCGGCTGGAGATCGCCGGGCCCGCCGCGTCGGACGCGCTGCTGCCGGGGCTCGACCAGACCCGGACGGTCGGGCTCGTCACGCTGCCCGGGGCGTTCGTCGGCATGCTGCTGGGCGGCGCCTCACCGGTACAGGCGGGCGCCGTACAACTGTTCGTGCTGGTGGCGCTGATGGCCGTACAGGCGGCGGCCGTCGCGACGGTGCTGGAACTGGTGGCGCGGGGGCGGCTGCACCGGGACGGGGCAGGGGCGCCGGCTACCGGGCGCTGACGTGCAGCAGGACCGATCCGTCGGCCGCCGCCTCCACCCGGATCTGCGTCAGGTCCTCGACGTGCGCGTCCGGGGAGAGCGCCGCCGCGCGCGGGCCCACGCCCAGGACACGCATGCCCGCCGCCCGGCCCGCCGCGACGCCCGCCTCCGAGTCCTCGAAGACGATGCAGTCCGCCGGTTCGAAGCCCAGCCCGGCGGCGCCCTTGAGAAAGCCCTCCGGGTCCGGCTTGCTGGCGCCCACGCTCTCGGCGGTCACCTTGAGCTCGGGCATCCGCAGCCCGGCAGCGGTCATCCGGGCCTGCGCCAGCGCCAGGTCGGCCGAGGTGACCAGGGCGTGCGGGAGTGCGGCGATCGCGTCCATGAAGGCGCCCGCGCCGCCGACAGGGACGACCCCGTCGGTGTCGGCGGTCTCCTCCGCGAGCATCACCCGGTTGTCCGCGTAGTTCTGCTCCACCGGGCGGTCCGGGAGGAGCACCGCCATGGTGGCGTACCCCTGCCGGCCGTGGACCACCTTGAGCGCGGCCTCCGGGTCCAGTCCGTGCCGCAGCGCCCAGCGCCGCCAGCAGCGCTCCACGACGGCATCGGAGTTCACCAGGGTCCCGTCCATGTCGAGCAGGAGGGCGCGGGCGGTGAGAACGGTGGCCGGCATGGGCGGGCTCCAGGGCGGGGGTGACGGTGCGGGGACGCGTGCGGCCCCGGGAAAGGAAACAAGTGGCCCCCGCCCGCCGGTCAGGGAGTGCGTTCGGGGGCCACTTTGTTCCATCACGATACAAAAACCTGTCGGGGAAAGCCAATCCTTGGCGGGGGCAAGAGCGGGCGCGGGATCGAGGGGCGGCCGGCGCGGGGCCGGCGCGGGCGCGGGAGGCGGTCAGTAGCGTCCGCGGCCCGTCGTGATCGCCTCCAGGGCCCGCCGGGTGTTCGGTCCGTAGACCCCGTCGTCGTCGCCCCGGATGTACATGTACCGCTGGTAGCGGTGCACGGCGTCCTCGACGCGGTCCGTGTAGTCGGCGTCGGCGGTGCTCATGAACAGCCCGATCTCCTGGAGTCGACGCTGCAGCTCGGCCACCTCCGGGCCGTGGTCGCCGAGGCGCAGCGTGCCGCCTTGCGTCGACAACGCGGGCGGGGCCGCCGACGGGGTGCTGTCGGTGTCCGCCGTGGACGCCGGGGAGGACGCGGCGGCCGGGACCGATGGGCCGGTGGGCGCCGATGCGGACGCCGAGGCGCTCGCCGACGGTGACGCGGAACCGGACGCCGTGGCGGACGCGGACGCGCCGGCGGAGGCGGACGGTGACGCCGGGGCGGACCGGGACGGTGACGCGGAGGCGGACGCCCTTGTCGAGGGCGACGGGGCGGTGCTCTCCTCGGGGAGACTGGTCACCGTGGAGGGCAGGACCGGGTCCAGATCGGCGTCGCCGTCGCCGTCCCCGTTGAACAGCCCGCCGACGAACGCCGCCGTGCCCACCACCGCGACGACGGCCGCCCCCACGGCCAGCGCGGCGAAGGGGCTGCGCCGGCGCGGCCGCACCGGGTCCGTCGTCAGGGCCGGAGTGCCCGGGTGGCCGTCCGGACCGTCCGGAGTACCCGTAGTGCCGGGCCCGGCACTCCCCGGCAGCGGGCCGGGCCCCGCCGGGTCCACGAGCAGGGGCATCGTGATGGCCGCGTCCCCCGCATGGCCGCCCGCCGGGTATCCCGTCGAGCCGTCCCGGCCGGCCGCTGTCTCCTCGGTCCCCGCGGTCTCCTCGCCCCCCAGCGTCACGTACGGCCGAATGCGCAGCGGGTCGAAGTCCGCCGCCGCCGCGAACTCGGCCGACCGCCCGGCGTGGTGCTCCTGGACTACGCGGTGCTGCTCGGCCGCCCGCTGCTCCGGCGTGACGTGCCGCTGTCCGTCGCCCCAGGGCTGCCCGGCACCGCCCCCGGCCGCGCAGCCGCAGCCCGGTCCGGCGCCGGGTCCGCTGTCCGTACCGCACTCCGGGCATATATGTCCGGTCATTGTGGGTCCCCTCCCCTTGAACTGCCTGCGATTATGCAGCCCGCCGCCGGGAAGCCCAATCGGGCGGCCCCCCGGCAGGCCATAAAGGCGTAAAGCGGACAGGATGGGTGTCCAGCGGATCCGAGGAGATGTCTCATGGCCCAGCAGTTGAGCCCCCCGGCCCCGGCCCCGGGCGAAAACCGCTCCACACGGTCGGTCCTGGTGGCGATCGGCGCCCTGCTTCTCGGCATGCTGCTCGCCGCACTCGACCAGACCATCGTCTCCACCGCGCTGCCGACCATCGTCAGCGACCTCGGCGGCCTGGAGCACCTGTCATGGGTGGTCACGGCCTATCTGCTGGCGTCGACCGCCGCGACCCCGCTCTGGGGCAAGCTCGGTGACCAGTACGGGCGCAAACGGCTCTTCCAGATCGCCATCGTCATCTTCCTGATCGGCTCCGCGCTCTGCGGCATCGCCCAGAACATGCCTCAGCTGATCGGCTTCCGCGCCCTCCAGGGGCTCGGCGGTGGCGGCCTGATCGTGCTGTCGATGGCGATCGTCGGAGATATCGTCCCGCCGCGCGAACGAGGCAAGTACCAGGGTCTCTTCGGAGCGGTGTTCGGCATGACGAGCGTGCTCGGGCCGTTGCTCGGCGGCTTCTTCACCGAGCAGCTCAGCTGGCGCTGGGTCTTCTACATCAACCTCCCCATCGGCGTCATCGCCCTCGCCGTGATCGCCGCCGTGCTGCACATCCCGGTCCGCCGGACCAAGCACACCATCGACTACCTGGGCACCTTCCTCATCGCCTCGGTCGCCACCTGCCTGGTGCTGGTCGCCTCGCTCGGCGGCACCACCTGGGCCTGGGGATCGGCACAGATCATCGGCCTCGCCGTGCTCAGCGTGCTGCTGCTGATCGCCTTCGTGTACGTGGAACGGCGCGCCGCCGAGCCCGTACTGCCGCTGAAGCTGTTCCGGATCAGGACCTTCAGCCTCGTCGCGGTGATCAGCTTCGTCATCGGCTTCGCGATGTTCGGCGCGATGACCTACCTGCCGACCTTCCTCCAGGTGGTGCACGACATCACGCCGACGATGTCCGGTGTCCACATGCTCCCGATGGTGTTCGGGCTGCTGCTCACCTCGACCGGGTCCGGCCAGATCGTCAGCCGGACGGGCCGCTGGAAGATCTTCCCGATCCTCGGCACCGGCATCACGGCGGTCGGCCTGCTGCTCCTGCACCGGCTCACGGAGACCAGCAGCACCCTGGAGATGAGCCTCTACTTCTTCGTCTTCGGTGCGGGACTCGGCCTGGTGATGCAGGTGCTCGTCCTGATCGTGCAGAACGCCGTGAGCTACCAGGACCTCGGCGTCGCCACCTCGGGGGCGACCTTCTTCCGTTCCATCGGCGCCTCGTTCGGTGTCGCCATCTTCGGCACCATCTTCACCAACCGGCTCACCGACAAGCTCGGTGCGGCGCTCGATGGGCGGGCCCTGCCGCCCGGGGTCAGCGCGGAAGGACTGTCCGCCGACCCGCGCGCCCTCGGCCAGCTGCCGGCCGCGCTCCGGGGACCGGTGATCCACGCGTACTCGACGGCGATCACCGACGTGTTCCTGTACGCGGCCCCCGTCGTCCTGATCGCCTTCGTCTTCGCCTGGCTGCTCAAGGAGGACAAGCTGCGGGGTTCGGTGACCGCCCCCGACCCCAGCGAGACCCTGGCGTCGAACCCGGTCCAGCGGTCCTCGTACGACGAATGCGCCCGCGCCCTCTCGGTCCTGGCCACCAGGGAGGGGCGCCGCGAGGTCTACGTGAAGATCACCGAGAAGGCCGGACTCGACCTGCTGCCCGCCGCGAGCTGGATGCTGCTGCGCATCAAACGGCACGGCACCGTGGAGCCCGCCCGGCTCGCCGAGATCGCTCCGGTGCCGCTGCGGGTGATCAGCGAGGCGGGCCGGCAGCTGGAGGAACGCGGGCTGGCCCGCCGGGTGGGCATGCAGCTGGTGCTCACCGAGCCCGGTGCGGAGGCCGTGGTGAAGCTCTCGCGCGCCCGGGAGGAGTCACTGGCGGAACTGCTGGGCGACTGGTGGGGCCCCGACCGCCCGACCGACCTGGTCGCCCTGGTGTCCGAGCTGACGGCCGAGACGAGCGGATCGAGCAGGGAACGGCCGCACAGCCCGGAGCCGAAGCGGGATCACCACGCCCCCTGACCGCCCGACGGGTGGGGCCGGTCACACGGTGGCGAGGTCCTTGGCGAACCAGTGCTCGGCGTACCTGCGGCGGTGGAACGCCGGGACCTCCCGGTAGCCGTGCTTCGCGTACAGCCCGCGCGCCTCGACCAGGTCGTTACGGGTGTCGAGCCGGAGCAGCCGGACGCCCAGGGCCCGCGCCCGGACCTCGATCGCCGCGAGCAGCAGCCCGCCGCCGCCCGTGCCGCGTACCTCCGGGCGTACGAACACCCGGGTGAGCTCCGCGACCCCGGCGGACCCGGGCGCCCCGTCCGCCGCCCCCTTCACGATCAGCCCGGCACAGGCCGCCGCCCGCCCGTCGAACCGGCCGACGACGAACTCGCCGGTCGGCGGGGTCAGCAGCCCGGCACCGTCGTCGGTGAGCCCCTCGTCGATCTCCGCCGTGGTCGCCGGCCGCCCCCAGTAGCGGCTCGCGACCTCGTCGTAGTAGTCCCGGCGCAGCAGGGCGGCATCGGGGGAGTCGAAGTGTTCGGGGGTCACGGTCCACGTCATTGGTCCATTCTGTCTTCCGCACAGCTGTGCGGAAAGCGATTTGGGTGCAGGGGGCATCGGTGACGCGGGAGACGGGATCGACGACGGGGGCCGGGGCGGTCCAGCGGCTCGGCGAGCGGTGGATACGGGAGCTGGCAGCGCCCGGCGGCGGGAGCTTCGTGTGCTCGCCGGCCGGGCTCTGGCTGGCCCTGGCCGTGGTCGCGGCGGGGGCGCGCGGGGAGACCGCCGACGAGCTGCGGACGGTGCTCGGGGTGGCGGAGCGGCAGGCCGCCGACGCGGTGGCGGCCGG
>CBRG010000116.1 GCA_000470535.1 Streptomyces sp. AW19M42 | reverse complement strand
CGTACGACCAACGGCCCCGGGGCCGCACGGTGACACCCACCGCGCGGCCCCGCGGCGTTTCCGATCACCATTGACGCAGATACGGCAGCCTTATAACTTCACTATACGGATTGTTGATTCCGGGAAGCGGAAACGGCGAGAGTGTGGAGGACGCGGAGATGGGCCAGCAGGAGAAGGTGGCGACGAGTCTCGCCGGAGCGGTCAGCGACGGGATCAGCGCCTCCCTCACGGAGGTGGACGCCGAACTCGCCCGCCGCTACCCCGGCGACCCCGGGACTCGTCAGCCCGTCCACACGGTCTACGTACCGGGGGACACCTTCACCGCCGGCACCATCCGTTCCTGGGGCGACCAGGCGCTGAAGGCGCTCGACGAGCACGCACCCGACGCGGCCTCCCTCGCCGCGGTTCTCGGCATCCCGGACGAGCTCGCCGGGGCCGTCCACGACCGGGTGCGCGCCAAGCTGGAGCGGGAGCCCGTCGAGGACCTGCGGATCGACTTCGAGGACGGCTACGGGCCCCGCTCCGACGCCGAGGAGGACGAGGCCGCGGCCCGTGCGGCGCGGCTGGTCGCCGACGCGTACGGGAACGGCACGGCCGCCCCGTACATGGGCATCCGGATGAAGTGCATGGAAGCCGCCGTACGGGACCGGTCCATCCGCACCACGGATGTCTTCCTCACCGGCCTGATGCAGGCGGGCGGGCTTCCCGACGGGCTGGTGCTCACCCTGCCGAAGGTGACCTACCCGGAACAGGTCACCGCCTTCGTCCGGCTCCTCGAAGCCTTCGAGAAGGCGCACCGCCTGCCCGCGGGACGGATCGGCTTCGAGATCCAGATCGAGACCAGCCAGTCCATCCTGGCCGCCGACGGCACCGCCGCGGTCGCCCGGATGATCGACGCGGCGCAGGGCCGCGCGACCGGTCTGCACTACGGCACGTTCGACTACAGCGCCTGCGTCGGCGTCAGCGCCGCCTACCAGGCGAGCGACCACCCGGCGGCCGACCACGCGAAGGCCGTCATGCAGGTGGCCGCCGCCGGCACCGGCGTTCGGGTCTCCGACGGCTCGACCAATGTCCTCCCCGTCGGTCCGACCGCGCAGGTCCACGAAGCCTGGCGGCTGCACTACGGACTCACGCGGCGCGCTCTGGCGCGCGCCTACTACCAGGGCTGGGACATGCACCCGGCTCACCTGCCGACCAGGTACGCGGCCGTCTACACCTTTTACCGCGAGGGCCTGGAACAGGCCGCGGCCCGCCTCGCCGCGTACGTGGCCAAGGCGGGCGGCGCCGTGATGGACGAACCCGCCACCGCCAAGGCGCTCAGCGGCTACCTGCTGCGCGGCATCGACTGCGGAGCCCTGGACACCGCCGAGGTGGCCCGGCTGACCGGGCTGACCCGCGCGGACCTGGACGCCTTCGCCTCACCGCGGCGCGGCGGACTGACGGTCACCACGCCGTAGCCGGTGCCGCCGGCCACCGCTCAGGACGCACGCAGTTCGCCCGAACCGCGTGCGATGAGCCTGGTGGGGAGCTCCACTCGTACCGGGGCGTGGTCGGCACCGTCGAGACGGCGGAAGAGGTGCTCGGCCGCGGTCCGGCCGACGGTCGCGGCGTCCTGGGAGATGACGGTGATACCGAGCAGATCCGCGAGCTCGATGTCGTCGAAACCGACCAGGGCGACCGGCCGCTCCCAGTCGGCCAGGACCCGTACCACGGTCACCGTCACCCGGTTGTTGCCCGAGAAGAGCGCGGTGACCGGCTCCGGGCCGGAGAGCATCGTCTCGGCCGCCAGGCGGACCCGGTCGGGTTCCGTGGAGCCCAGGGAGACCCACGAGTCCCGCACGGTTATCCCGGCGTCCGTCATGGCGGTGTGATAGCCGCGCAGCCGCTCGGTGGCGGTGTGGATGCGGGGCTGGTCACCGATGAAGCCGATCCGGCGGTGGCCGTGCGCGATCAGATGGGCGACGCCCTGGCGGGCGCCGCCGAAGCTGTCGGAGAGCACCATGTCGGCATCGATCCGGCCCGCCGGACGGTCCACGAAGACGGTCGCGATGCCGGCCTTTATCTCCTGCTCAAGATAGCGGTGGTCGTCGCCGGCCGGAATCACGATGAGCCCGTCGACCCGGCGCGCGCAGAGCGCGAGGACGAGCTCCTGCTCGCGCTCCGGGTCCTCGGCGCTCGAACCGTTGATGAGCAGGGCGCCGTGCGCGCGTGCGACCTCCTCCACGGCGCGGCTCAGCGGCCCGTAGAAGGGGTCCGCGAGGTCCTCCAGGACGAGCCCGATGGAGGCGGTACGGCCCTTGCGCAGCACCCGCGCGCTGTCGTTGCGGCGGAAGCCCAGCGCGTCGATGGCCTCCTGGACCCGGCGCTCGGTGTCGGGCGTGACGCCCGGCTCGCTGTTGACCACCCGGGAGACCGTCTTGAGTCCCACTCCGGCGCGCGCGGCCACGTCCTTCATGGTCGGCCGGTTGCCGTAACGGGGCTCGGAGTGACGGGTGGTCTCGGCCACGGTGCGCTGTCCTGTCGTCGGGTGCGGGCGGTCCGGCGGGGCCACGGAGGGTACCGCGTGGGGGTGCCGGAGGCTGTGGCCTTGAGCATAGGCCCTGGACAACGTTGTCAGCTGAATGGAGACTATGCAGACTATTCACTGAAGCCGCAGGTCCCACCCCCCTCACCATCCGGAGCCCACACCGATGCATACCGACCTCGTAGCCGCGCTGGACATCGGCGGCACCAAGATCGCCGGAGCGTTGGTCGACGGCAACGGCACGCTCCTCGTACGCGCGCAGCGCCCGACGCCCGCCCGCGAGAGCGGGAACCAGGTGATGGAGGCGGTCGCCGGCGTGCTCGCCGAGCTGACCTGCTCCCCGCTGTGGGGCCGGGCATCGGCCGTCGGGATCGGCAGCGCGGGCCCGGTGGATGCCTCCGCCGGGACGGTCAGCCCGGTCAACGTGCCCGGCTGGCGCGACTTCCCGCTGGTGGAGCGGGTGAGCCGGGCGGCCGGCGGGCTGCCGGTCGAGCTGGTCGGTGACGGCGTCGCGATGACCGCGGCCGAGCACTGGCTGGGCGCGGCCCGTGGCTACGACAACGCGCTGTGCATGGTCGTCTCGACCGGCGTCGGCGGCGGGCTCGTCCTCGGCGGCACCCTCCGCCCCGGCCCGAGCGGCAACGCGGGTCACATCGGCCACATCAGCGTCGACCTGGACGGCGATCCCTGCCCGTGCGGTTCGCGCGGCTGCGTCGAGCGCATCGCCAGCGGCCCCAACATCGCCCGCAGGGCCCTGGAGAGCGGCTGGCTGCCCGGCCCGGACGGGGACACCTCCGCCGCAGCGGTCGCGGCCGCGGCGAGGGCGGGGGACCCGGTGGCGGCGGCCTCCTTCGAGCGGGCCGCGCAGGCACTGGCCGCGGGCATCGCCGCGACGGCCACCCTGGTCGAGATCGACATCGCGGTGATCGGCGGGGGAGTGGCCGGTGCGGGCGACGTCCTGTTCGCCCCGCTGCGCAGCGCCCTGCGCCGCTACGCCACGCTCTCGTTCGTCCAGCAGCTGGCCGTGGCGCCCGCGGTCATGGGCAACGACGCCGGACTGGTGGGCGCGGCCGCCGCGGCGTTCGCGGCCCGCACGGGCACGGACGGAGTGGTTCCGGTCTAGGCCTGTCCGCGAGGTCCCGTCCGTCCAGCCGGCGACGGGACCTCGCGGACACGGTCCGGCGCCCAGTCCGGCGCCCTCCGTGTGGAGAGCGCCGGCTTCACGGTCAGCAGGTGATCCGGAGGTCCCCCCAGTCCGCGTGGTCGGAGTCGTCGCCGTCCCCGCCGTCGGTGACGACGAGACGGACGACCTGCGCACCGGTCACGTCCGCAGAGACGGGCCGCGCCGGCGTCGCGTTGGTCAGCACCCCGGTGGAGGCCGCCTTCGTGCCGTCCGCCCAGATCTCGAAGTTCACGCTCCCCTTGGCGCCCTTCTCGTCGTCCACCCCGACCCGGGCCGTCACGGCGCTGCACGCGCCGCCCGCGTAGTACTCGACGGTGCTGTCCGCGTGCACGCCCAGTCCCTTCGCGTACACCTCACCGCCGATGGTGAGCGGGTTCCCGTCGCCCGCCGCGCTCTCACCGTTGCTGGTGTCCTTCTCGACCGGCCCGTAGCCGTTGGAGGCGGACAGCTGCGGAAGATCGCTCAGGTAGCCGCCGCCGGCGTGTGGCGGCACCACCACATGGGCCTGGAAGGGCACCGAGGACCGCGCCCGTTTCCCGGTGGGTGAGCGGTACTGCGCGGTGAGTGTCAGGTCGTAGGTGCCGGTCGCCGCGCCGGACGGCGGTGTCACCCGCCAGCGTGTGGTCAGCGCCCGTCCGGTGGGCAGCGCTGCAGCGGTCGTCGCCGAGCCGGCGCTGACCTTCCAGCCCGACGGTCCGGTGAGGGCCGCCGAGACCTTCAGGGCGGGAGTGCGGCCCAGGTCGGTGACCGTGGTCGTCAGCTCGGTCGTGCCTCCGGCCTCGACCAGCGGGCTGCCCTCAAGGCCCAGTTCGGTGGCCGGGGGATACGAGGCCCACGCGTTGCCGGCGGCCACGCGCAGCAGTACGGTGCCGTGCGCCGGAACGGTCGCCGAGATGTCGCCCGCGGTGTTGTAGTCCGTGTGCTCCCACAGGTCGCGCATCGTGTACGCGGCCGCTTGCGGCAAGCCCGCCGCCGCTGCCGTCGTCGAGATCCGCTGTGCGCTCCCGGTCTCGTTGAACAGTGCCACCGCCCGGCTGCCGTCCTGCAGCTCCTTGGCGACGACCCAGCGCCCCTCATCGGAGGAGAGTACGGTTCCCTGCTTGCCCAGCGGGTCCTGGTCGACCGCGATGACCTCGTGGTTGGAGAGGATGTCGAACGTCTCGGGCGTCGCCTTGCGCAGATCGGAGCCGATGAGCAGCGGCGCGGCCATCACCGACCACATGGAGAAGTGGGTGCGGTACTCGGTGTCCGTCATGCCGCCGTTCCCGACCTCCAGCATGTCGGGGTCGTTCCAGTGTCCCGGACCCGCCGCCGAGGCCAGCGGCAGGTTCTGCTTCATGATCGACAGCATGCTGCTCCAGCTGTCGTTGATGTCGCCCGTCGTGCGCCAGAGGTTGCCGAGGTCCGCCGCCCATTCCCAGGGCTTGTTCTCCCCCCATTCACAGATGCTGTAGACGATGGGCCGGCCGGTCGCGGCAAGCGCGTCCCGCATCGTCGTGTAGCGCTCTTTCGCGTCGACGCCCTGGTTGTTGCAGTTGTCGTACTTGAGGTAGTCGACGCCCCAGTCCGCGAACTGCTGCGCATCGCTGTACTCGTGGCCGAGCGCGCCGGGGAGTCCGACACTGTCGCAGGTCTTCGTGCCCGCGCTGGTGTAGATGCCGAGCTTCAGGCCCTTTGAGTGGACGTAATCCGCGACGGCTTTGATGCCGTTCGGGAATCGCACCGGATCGGCCTCCAGCTTTCCGTCCGCGTTGCGCTGCGGTACGGCCCAGCAGTCGTCCAGATTGATGAACTGGTAGCCGGCGTCCTTGAGGCCCTTCTCGACGAAGATATCCGCGATGCCCTTGACCATCGACTCGTTGAACTCGGCCCGGCAGTGGGTCGAGTTCCAGTTGTTGAACCCCATGGGCGGGGTGAGAGCGAGACCGTTGTCCGCCTTCGCGCCCACTGCGGACGGCGGGGCGGGAGCGGGCCCCGGGGAGCTCGCGGCGGCGGGGAAGGAGATCCCCGCCGCGCACAGGAGGCCTACGGTCAGTGCTCCGATGACTCTGCGAGAGCCTGCGCGGGTTGTGCGAACTGGAAGATGACGCATCGTTACGTTCCTCCGGACTCGTGCCAAATCACGTGACGGCATGTGCACGCCAATACGAGCGATTACGTTAGAGCGTGTTGAAGTATGTTGGAAGAGGGGTGATGTCGTTTGTTCGGGGACGCGTCAAAGCCCGTGGCTGGCAACCTGGTTGGGGGTGTGATCCAAGCGCGCGTCCGGTTGTGTTGGGTTGCCCTCCGGAGTTGCCCTCCGGAGGAGGGGGGTATGGCGTGCTCGTACGGCAGGTCAGCTGTGCTCGGCAGCGTCGCAGGACATCGGATGTCCCGGCGAAGCGTGGTTGCGTGGCGCGGCGGTCGGCGCCGGGGCGGTGATGCTTCCCGCGCTGCTCACCGGGCGCGGCGGTGACCCCGGCGGGGACGGCGAGACGATCACTCTGGACTCGTATCAACCCGCCCCCTGCCGAAAGAAGCGTTCACCTTTGAGGAGAACATCAACCGCTCTCTGCAGGGCAAGCCCGACGACGTCTGCGGGTGGTTCGCCGGAAACCGTGTCCGGGGGGTGCTCGTCACCCTTTTCCTCGCGTCGTTCGTGGCCTTGGCGCTCGCCCGGCTGAGGACGCGCGGCGGACTCGTCCCGCTGATGTTCTTCACCGCCGGGAACCTGCTTCCGCAGCAGGTGATCGCCATGCCCCTAGACATCGTCTTCAACCGCATCCCGCTGCCGTACCGGATGTCCGATTCGATGACGATGTACGACTCGTGCTGGGCCGTCGTCCTCGTCCAGATCTGCTTTCAGCTCGGTTTCTGCGTCTTCGTACGGGCCGACTTCATGCGTACGCTTTCCCAGGAGCCGCTGGCCCCGGGGCCAAAGACACCCGGACATGCCTCCGATCGAGTCACCCGGGCCCGCCGACCGAGGAAGTTGTCAGTGGTCGGTGCGATCCTGCTGGTATGGACGAGATCATGCGACGGCGCGTGTACGGCGCCGATCACGACGACCCCGACCCGGGGCCCCGGCCAGGACGTGTCTACCGGGAGCTGGTGGGCGGCCCGCTCGACGGGCTGCTGCTGGACGTGACCGGCTGGACGGAGGTCGCCCTCGCGGACGGCTCCGCTCTGATCACCGAGATCGGCTCCTACGGAGCAGGCGGCAGGGCCGAGTACGGACCGAGGCCGAACGAGCCGTACAAGTGGGACTGGCGGGGCGACACGCCCTGAGGAACAGGGCGTGTTCCGCGCGTTCCCGGCCGCCCTGTCCCGCCGCCCCGGGCCCCCGGTCGGGGCGGCGGGCGTCCGGAGATGGCTGGGCGGTGTTCCGGCACCCGGGCGGCGTGGCGCTCAGCGGCCCCGGTCCGGATTCTGCTGGGGCACGACCACCAGGAACGCGTCCTGTTCCAGATCCATCACGACCTCGGCCGCGACACCCTCGCCGCGGCGGGCCGCCGCGAACTCCTCCGCCGGCCAACTGCCCCTCGGGCCCCCTGCGGGGAACTGTTCAAGCACGGTGCGAAGCACGGTCCATCCCCTGTCGTTCGTTCTGCTGTCCGCTCCAACGACGTCCGGGCGGTCCCCGTCACGGCCTCCGCGGACGCCGCCTCTCGAACCCCAGGACGTCCGCGGAGACGCCGCCGGCCGCGTTCGTGCAGCGGCATCGCCCCAAACGGGTTTTCGCGGCAGGGTGACGCCGGCAAGCCGCAGCGGGCTACGGAAAAGGGGGAACCGTGATCGTCTGGATCAACGGTGGAACCCGGGAAGCTGCTGGTCGGCGGCTTATTAGCGCAATGCAGGGCGAAGCGCGGGTGCGCCAGTAGCCACTACTTGATCACCAGGCTCTCCGGCAGCATCGCCGCGGTTATGCCGCAGGCTTTCGCTGCGGCCTCCCCATCGACACGTCAAGTCGGGCTGCGCAGTCAGTCCGTTCAGTGAACGAACTATGCACTGCAACCCGGCTTCCTCGCCGATGGAGTGCTCGCCGCCGTACCTGCGCGAGAGCAGTCGGGGCGACTATCGAGGCCGGTCGACGGGCACATTGCGCCGGCCCCGGCGTCAAGTCGGTGACCTGACGCTGCTATCCGATCGGCCCAGCACTCTTGGTTCCGGGCCGGGGGTACGCCCACGAGCATCATCCTGACCGCCGCCGGGCGCCGCACCGGCCGCCGCCATCCCCACCGCGCCCGGCCCGCTGGCCGTCCTCGCCGGCAGCGTCCGAGACGACGCTCGTGCAGACCGCCCACGCCCGCCGCCTGCTACCGCACCGCAAGGTGTCCGTCGCGGACGCCGTCGCCGACCCGGCCGCCGCCCGTGCCCTGACGGCCTGGGCCCGTCCCCAGCTCGACGCGGGGCGCGGCGTCCTCGTCCACAGCGCCGACAGCCGCGATGAAGTGCGTTGCGCCCGGATGGAGTTCGGAGCCGAGCGGGTCGCCCAAGCCCTGGAGGCTACCCTCGCCGCGTGCGCGCGGCCTCGCCGGCAGCGGTGTACGGCGCCTCCTCGTCGCGGGCGGCGAGACCTCCGGGGCCGTCGTCTCGGCGCTCGGCGTCCGGGCCCTGACCGTCGGCTCCGCCATCGCCCCCGGTATCCCGTAAACGAGCGCCGACCACCGGGGCAGCACAGTCAACCTGGCACTGGAATCCGGCAACTTCGGCCCGGAAGACCTGTTCACCACCGCCGAGGACCACCTGTGACCGGCCCGCACACCGACCCCGCGGTGGCGCTCGCCGCCGCGGGTCGGCACCTCGCCGTGCTCGGCCTGAGCCCCGGCACCTTCGGTAACCTCAGCCTCCGCACCCCCGACGGCATCCTCGCCACCCCCACCGGCGGCTCCCTCGCCGCACTGGAGGCGAATCAGCTGAGCGTGCTCGATGGTCACGGCCGCCTCCGGACCGGACCGCCACCGGACAAGGAGGTGCCCCTCCACCTGGCCGTGCACGACCGCCTCGCCGGGGCGTCCGCCGTCACCCACCTGCACTCCACCTACGCCGTCGCCCTCGCCTGCACCGAGCCCGACGATCCGGACGACGCGCTGATCGCCACCGCGCGTCGACCCGCGCTTCGGCAGCCTCGGGCGCGCTCAACGGCGCGGCCCGCGATGGCGGCGGTCCCGGAGACGGCCGGGCCGGACAGCTACTGGTTGCGGCACTGGCACAGGGCGAAGCCGGTTGAGTCGGGTGACGTTCCGCGCGTGGTGGTAGAGGCCCGAACGGGGCGTGGGCTTCCGGGTGTGGAGGGTCTGTACAGCGAGATGACGGTCGCGATGGAGGAGAGAATTGTGGAGTACCTTCAGCGCGTATGGGAGAGAGAAGTAGTGAGTGCGGGGTTGTGGACGCCTCATTTTTCCATGCCGCTCCCAGGTGACTCGCACGATGCTGCTCCGTCCCTGTTCAGCGGCCTTCCCGTATTGGAGTACGAATGATCGTCTGGATCAACGGTGCGTTCAGCGCGGGGAAGACCAGCGCCGCGCGCGAACTGATCGATCTGATCCCGAACAGCACCTTCTACGACCCGGAACTGACCGGCGCGGGGCTGCGCGGTCTGCTGCCCCAGAAGAAGCTCGCCGAGGTGACCGACTTCCAGGACCTGCCGATCTGGCGGCGTCTGGTGGTGGACACAGCGGCGGCCCTGCTCGCCGAGGTCGGTGGGGTACTGGTGGTGCCGATGACGCTGCTGCGACAGGAGTATCGCGACGAGATCTTCGGAGGGCTCGCGTCCCGGCGCATTCCCGTGCGCCATGTGCTGCTCTCACCTGAGGAAACGATCCTGCGGCAACGGATCGCCGACCGAGTGGAAGCCGACGACGATCCCGAACGCAGCGAACAGGTCCGGCAGTGGGCGTACGAGCACATCGGGCCCTTCCTTTCGGCGCTCGACTGGATCGCCGGGGACGCCCACACCATCGACAACAGCGCCCTCACCCCGCGGGAGACCGCCGTACGGATAGCCGATGCCGTCCACTCCGGGGCGGCCCGGTCCTGCGGGATCGTGCAGACACCAGACCCGACCGCGGAGACCGTCGCGGCCGGTGTGCTGCTCTTCGACGAGGAGGGCCGGGTGCTGCTCGTCGACCCCACCTACAAGCCCGGCTGGGAGTTTCCCGGCGGCGTCGTTGAGTCGGGCGAGGCTCCGGCCCGTGCCGGGATCAGGGAGGTCACGGAGGAGATAGGGATACAGCTCGCACGGGTACCGAAACTGCTGATCATCGACTGGGAGGCGCCCGAACCGCCCGGATACGGCGGACTGCGGCTGCTCTTCGACGGGGGCCTGCTGCCGGGCCGGGACGCCGAGCGGCTGGTGCTGCCCGGTTCCGAACTGCGCGGCTGGCGGTTCGTCACCGAGGCGGAGGCGGCCACCATGCTGCCGCCCGCCCGCTACGAACGGCTGCGCTGGGCGCTGCGTGCCCGCGAGAAGTCGGCCGTGTTCAACCTGGAGGCCGGAGTCCCGGTCGGCTGAGCCCCCACGCGACCCGTGCGGCGCACGTACGCGGCGGACATCCGCCGCGTACGTGCGCGCCGAGCGCGCATCGCCCACCGCGTGGCGGCGCGGGCCGGTACGCGGTGGGCCCGGTCCGACAGTCCGACAGGACGCTGACCGGGCGCTCACGCCTTCTTGGAGGCGGCGTAGTTCCGCAGGAACAGCGCCTCGGCCACCGACATCCGCTCCAGCTCCTCGGGCGACACGCTCTCGTTCACCGCGTGGATCTGCGCCTCGGGCTCGCTCAGCCCGATCAGCAGGATCTCCGCCTCCGGGTAGAGCTCGGCGAGCGCGTTGCAGAGCGGGATCGAGCCGCCCATGCCGGAGGACTGCATCTCCTCGCCGGGATACGCCACCCGCATGGCGTTCGCCATCGCGGTGTACGCCGGGCTGGAGACGTCGGCGCGGAAGGGCTGCCCCTGGCCGACCTGCTCGACCGACACCCTGGCACCCCACGGGGCGCGCGACAGCAGATGCGCGGTGAGCAGCTTCGTCGCCTCGTCGGCGTCGCCGCCCGGCGGCACCCGGAGGCTGATCTGGGCCCGCGCGCTCGCCTGCACCGAGGGCGTCGCGCCGACGACCGGCGGGCAGTCGATCCCGATCACCGTGACGGCCGGCCGCGCCCAGATCCGGTCGGCGACCGTGCCCGTGCTGATCAGTTCCACCCCGTCCAGCACCTTCGCGTCCTTGCGGAAGTCCGCCTCGGGGTACTGGAGGCCGTCCCACTTCGTGTCGGTGGTGAGGCCGTCGACGGTCGTCGTGCCGTCCTCGGCGCGCAGCGAGGCGAGCAGCTGGATCATCGCGGCCAGCGCGTCGGGCGCGGCGCCGCCGAACTGCCCGGAGTGCAGGTTCCCTTCGAGGGTGTCGAGACTCACCCGCAGCATCGTCATCCCGCGCAGGGTCGAGGTGACCGTCGGCAGACCGGCACGGAAGTTGCCGGTGTCGCCGATCACCACGGTGTCCGCGGCGAGCAGCTGCGGATGGGCCTGCGCGTACTGCTCCAGGCCGCCGGTGCCCTGCTCCTCCGAGCCCTCGGCTACCACCTTCACGGAGACCGGCACCCCGCCGTTCGCCTTGAGGGCGCGAAGCGCGAGGAGGTGCATGACGAAGCCGCCCTTGCAGTCGGCCGAGCCCCGGCCGAACCAGCGGCCGTCGCGTTCGGTCAGCTCGAACGGCGGGGAGAGCCAGGCGGACTCGTCGAGCGGCGGCTGCACGTCGTAGTGCGCGTAGAGCAGCACGGTGGGCGCTCCGGCCGGACCGGGCAGGAAGCCGTAGACGGCCTTGCTGCCGTCCGGGGTGTCGAGCAGGGCGACGTCCTGGAAGTCCTCGTCGCGCAGTGCCCCGGCGACCCACTCGGCCGCGGCGTCGCACTCGCTCCTCGGATACACCGCGGGATCCGCCACCGACTGGAAGGCCACCAGCTCGGTGAGCTCCGCCTTGGCGCGGGGCATCAGTGAGGCGATGGTTTCGGAAATCGGATGGGCGGTCATGGGCACGCTCCTAGCAGGTGCGACGTTATGTGTACGAATCCGTGTACTTGAACGCCGCGAACGTGGCGTTGTGGTGACGACGGAGGCACGGTCGATCCTCCCACAGCAGGGGGCGGCCCGAACGCGCCGTAGGATGCCGTGAGCAGCTTGGGCCACTGGTCGGATCGGGAGCAGAAGCACATCGTGAGCAGCGAGAACGCAGGCGCCGGACATGAGCACGAAGAGTCGTCCGTGTGGGATGTCGTCGTAGTCGGCGCCGGACCGGCGGGCGCCTCCGCGGCATACGCGGCGGCGGTAGCCGGCCGTCGGGTGCTGCTGCTGGAGAAGGCGGAACTGCCCCGTTACAAAACGTGCGGCGGCGGCATCATCGGGTATTCGCGTGATTCGCTGCCGCCCGGATTCGAACTGCCGTTGCAGGACCGGATCCACGCGGTCACGTTCTCGCTGAACGGCAGGCTCTCGCGGACCCGCCGCTCCAAGCGCATGCTCTTCGGGCTGATCAACCGCCCCGAGTTCGACGCGGGGCTGGTCGAGGAGGCGCAGAAGGCCGGAGCCGAACTGCGCACCGGGGCGACGGTGTCCCGGGTGGAACAGCACGGGGCCGCGGTGCCCGACCGGCGCACGGTCGCGGTCGTGCTGTCCGGCGGCGAGACCGTCCTGGCCCGTGCGGTGGTGGGTGCGGACGGCAGTGCCGGGCGGATAGGAGCCCACGTCGGGGTGAAGCTGGACCAGGTGGACCTCGGCCTGGAGGCGGAGATCCCCGTTCCGCAGACGGTCGCCGAGGACTGGGCAGGCCGGGTCCTGATCGACTGGGGCCCGATGCCGGGCAGTTACGGCTGGGTCTTTCCCAAGGGCGACACCCTGACGGTCGGTGTGATCTCGGCGCGAGGTGACGGCGGCGGGACGAAGCGGTACCTGGAGGACTTCGTCGCGCGGCTCGGCCTGGCCGGCTTCGAGCCGAAGATCTCCTCCGGCCACCTGACGCGCTGCCGCAGCGACGACTCGCCGCTGTCGCGCGGCCGGGTCCTCGTGTGCGGTGACGCGGCCGGTCTGCTGGAGCCGTGGACCCGCGAGGGCATCTCGTTCGCGCTGCGTTCCGGGCGGCTCGCCGGTGAGTGGGCGGTCCGGGTCGCGGAGTCGCACGACGCGGTGGACGCCCGCCGCCAGGCACTCAACTACGCCTTCGCCATCAAGGCCGGGCTGGGCGTCGAGATGAGCGTGGGGCGGCGGATGCTGAAGCTCTTCGAGCGCCGCCCGGGTCTGCTGCACGCGGTGCTGACGGGATTCCGTCCGGCGTGGAACGCGTTCGCGGGGATCACCCGGGGAACGACTTCGCTGGCCGAACTGGTCCGTTCGCATCCGCTGGCGCAGCGGGCGCTGTCGATGATGGACCGCAAGTAGCCGTCGCGGTCCGGGGGAGGAGCGCTGTCGGGGCCGGCCGGCCGGTCAGTTCTCGACGGTGATCCGGAAGACGGGGTGGTCGGGGCAGGCCGCGAGGAGCTCGGCATCCGTCGACTTCGCGGTGATGCCCTGGAAGTACTGATTGACCTCCCAGCCCCAGCGCTTCAGGTAGGCGCGGACGACGACCACCTTCTGCTCGTCGTCCGCGATCTCCACGGCGGTGAAGGCGCGATTGCTGCGGCCCTTGCGCAGTTCGCCACCGCCCGCGGCCCGCATGTTGCGCACCCACTGCGAGTGACCGCGTGCCGAGACCAGGTACTGGTCGCCCTCGTGGGTGTGAGGATTCACGGGGATGCGCTGCATCCGGCCGCTCTTGCGTCCGCGGACCGACATTTCCTGGGTACCGAGCAGACTGACGCCGTGCCGGGCGAGCCGGCCGACGAAGCTGTTCAGGCGGACGTTGAGCGGGCTTCCCTGAAGGTAGTAAGCCTGCGACATGGTGACCCCCACTATTGGGAGAGCGGTGCTCTCGCTTGAGATCAGTGTGCACGAGAGTGGTGCTCGAAAGCAAGAGCAGTGCTCTCGTTATTGGTCGCCGCTCTGATCGCGTGACAGAATGCGGCCCATGAGCGCTATCAGAGGAGCCAGGGAACGGGCCCGTATCGAGGTCACCGCCGCCATCAAGGACGAAGCGCGGAGGCAGCTCGCCGCCGAAGGAGCGGCCAAGCTCTCGCTGCGCGCGGTGGCGCGGGAGCTCGGCATGGTCTCCTCCGCTCTCTACCGCTATTTCCCCAGCCGCGACGAACTGCTCACGGCCCTGATCGTCGATGCGTACGACTCTGTGGGGGAGGCCGCCGAGAACGCCCACCGGACCGCCGCCACGGACAGCTCCGCGCCCGCCGCGCATCTGGCCCACTGGGTCGCGGTCGCCTGCGCCGTTCGCGACTGGGCGCTGGCGCACCCCCACGAGTACGCCCTGATCTACGGTTCGCCGGTGCCCGGCTACACGGCGCCGCAGGCCACGATCGCGCCCGCGTCGCGCGTCGGCCTCGTCCTCGTCGCCGTTGTCGAGGACGCCCACCGCGAGGTGGGGCTCGCGCTGCCGCCGCTCACCGAGGAACTGCGCCCCGAGGCCGAGCGGCTCGCCGCAGAGCTGGCCCCCGGCCTGCCCCCCGCCGTCGCCCCACCGATCGTCGCCGCCTGGGCGCAGTTGTTCGGGCTGGTGTCGTTCGAGATCTTCGGCCAGTTCAACCGGGTGGTGGAGGCCAGGGAGGCCTTCTTCCGCCAAGCCGTAGAGGAGCTGGGCCGAACGGTCGGCCTGCTGGGCGCGGCGGCGCGCGGCACGGCGACCGGGCGCGGCGCCGGGCGCTGAACCCCCCGTCCCCGCCCGGCCGTCCCCGTTCGCCGTACTCCCCAGGGAGTACGGGTGATCGCCACGCCCGGCGGACGCCCGCGGGGCGGTCCGCGGTCTAGCGTGACCGGCATGGAAGAGCAGCGCTCACAGGAAGGCGGCGGTCCCCCGGGCGGCCGGGGCGGACCGCCGAGGCGACGGCCTTGGGCACACGGCCGGCCGGGCGGCGGGACGGCGGG
>CBRG010000115.1 GCA_000470535.1 Streptomyces sp. AW19M42 | reverse complement strand
CGCTCAGAGGTTGCCGCGGCGCTCCTGCTCGCGCTCGATCGCCTCGAACAGGGCCTTGAAGTTGCCCTTGCCGAAGCCCATCGAGCCGTGGCGCTCGATCATCTCGAAGAACACCGTCGGCCGGTCCTGGACCGGCTTGGTGAAGATCTGGAGCAGGTAGCCGTCCTCGTCGCGGTCCACGAGGATCTTCTCCTCGCGCAGGGTCTCCACCGGCACCCGGGTCTCGCCGGCCCACTCGCCCAGCGTGTCGTAGTACGAGTCCGGGGTGTCCAGGAACTGGACGCCGGCGGCGCGCATCGCGCGCACGGAGGCGACGATGTCGTTCGTGGCGAGCGCGATGTGCTGGACGCCCGCGCTGCCGTAGAACTCCAGGTACTCGTCGATCTGGGACTTCTTCTTGGCGACGGCCGGCTCGTTGATCGGGAACTTGACCTTGAGGGTGCCGTCCGCGACCACCTTGGACATGAGCGCGGAGTACTCGGTGGCGATGTCGTCGCCCACGAACTCCTTCATGTTGGTGAAGCCCATGACCTTGTTGTAGAAGCCGACCCACTCGTTCATCCGGCCGAGCTCGACGTTGCCGACGCAGTGGTCGATGGCCTGGAAGGTGCGCTTGGCGGGCGGCGCGACGATGGGCTCTGCCGCGGCGTAGCCGGGGAGGTAGGGGCCGTCGTAGCCGCCGCGCTCCACGAGCGTGTGGCGGGTCTTGCCGTACGTGGCGATGGCTGCCAGGACGACCGTGCCGTGTTCGTCCTTCACCTCGTGCGGCTCGGTCAGGCCTTGGGCGCCGTGCTCGACCGCGTAGGCGTACGCGGCGCGGGCGTCCGGGACCTCGATGGCCAGGTCGACGACGCCGTCGCCGTGCTCGGTGACGTGCTCCGCCAGGAAGCGGCCGTGGTCCGTGGCCGGCTTGATGACGGAGGTGAAGACGAAGCGGGCGGAGCCGGCGGTCAGGACGTAACTGGCCGTCTCGCGGCTGCCGTTCTCCGGTCCGGAGTAGGCGACCAGCTTCATGCCGAAGGCGGTGGAGTAGTAGTGCGCGGCCTGCTTGGCGTTGCCGACGGCGAAGACGACGGCGTCCATTCCCTTGACCGGGAAGGGGTCGGCCTGCCGTGCACTGTCGGGGGTGCTGTGCATCGTCTCAGTCATGTCCGAAGGTTCTCCCCGCTTCGCAAGATGCGCAACAGTTTGCGGAATCACTGGGCAATCTGTGCAGTGGTTGGCCATGATGGGCGGGCTATCTGTACATGCTGACCATCCCTGTGACTCCCCGGAGGCGGACCTTGGCGATCGATCACCTGGACGGGCGGCTCATCGTGCTGCTGGCGCGTGAACCCAGGATCGGCGTACTGGAGGCTTCGCGCAGGCTCGGCGTGGCACGCGGGACGGTGCAGGCGCGCCTGGACCGCCTTCAGTCGAATGGCGTCATCCGCGGATTCGGCCCGGACGTGGACCCGGCGGCCCTCGGCTACCCGGTCACCGCTTTCGCGACGCTGGAGATCAAACAGGGTCAAGGGGCCGACGTACGGGCGCACTTGGGCAGCGTGCCGGAGGTACTCGAACTGCACACCACCACCGGGCACGGCGATATGTTCTGCCGGCTCGTGGCCCGGTCCAACGCGGATCTCCAGCGGGTGATCGACCTCGTTGTCGGATTTGATGGCATTGTCCGGGCCTCCACAGCCATCGTCATGGAGAACCCCGTACCCCTGCGCATCATCCCCCTCGTCGAACAGGCGGCGGAGGACGTCGACTGAGCCGAGGAGTGCCGAGTTGAGCTTCTGGGAGTATCTGGGCAATCGGCACCAGCAGCTGCTCACCGACGCGTTCCAGCACGTCAGCGCCGTCTTCCAGTGCATGGTCATCGCGACGGTGCTCGGTGTCCTCATCGGCGTCGTCAGCTACCGCAGCGGCTGGGGCGGCTCACTGGCGATCACCTCGACGGCGGCCGTCCTGACCATTCCGTCTCTCGCCGCGATCGGTCTGCTCATCCCGCTGGTCGGGCTCGGTGTGGCGCCGACCGTGATCACGCTGACGCTGTACGGGCTGCTGCCCATCGTCCGGAACTCCATCGTCGGGCTGCGCGGCGTCGATCCGTCGCTGGTGGACGCGGCGAAGGGCATCGGGATGTCGCGCATCGCCAGGCTCCGCAAGGTGGAGCTGCCGCTCGCCTGGCCGCCGATCCTCACCGGCATCAGGGTCGCCACCCAGATGCTGATGGGCATCGCCGCCATTGCCGCGTACGCCTCGGGGCCGGGGCTCGGAAACGAGATCTTCCGCGGTATCGCCTCGCTGGGCAGTGCCAACGCGCTCAATCAGGTACTCGCGGGCACGCTCGGCATCGTCATCCTCGCCCTGATCCTCGACGCCGCGCTGGTGCTGCTGGGACGGCTCACCATCCCGAGGGGGATCCGTGTCTGAGACCGAGACGGAAGCCGGGGAGAAACCCGCCGTCAACGCCACCTCCGGCGCCACCATCCAGCTGGAGAACCTGACCAAGCTCTACCCGGGCAACCCGAGCCCGGCCGTGGACAACGTCTCGATGGACATCAAGGCCGGCGAGACCGTGATCCTCGTCGGCCCGTCCGGCTGCGGGAAGTCGACCACCCTGAAGATGATCAACCGGCTGATCGAGCCGACGTCCGGCCGCATCCGGATCGGCGACGAGGACGTCACCGACATGGATCCGGTGAAGCTGCGCCGGAAGATCGGGTACGCGATCCAGTCGTCCGGGCTCTTCCCGCACATGACGGTCGCGGAGAACATCGCCCTGGTGCCGAAGATGATCGGCTGGTCGAAGTCGAAGGTGAAGGACCGGGTCGAGGAGATGCTCGACCTGGTCGGCCTCGACCCGCGCGAGTACCACGGCCGCTATCCGCGTGCGCTCTCCGGCGGTCAGCAGCAGCGGGTGGGCGTGGCGCGGGCGCTGGCCGCCGATCCGCCGGTGCTGCTGATGGACGAGCCGTTCGGCGCGGTCGACCCGATCACCCGCGACCACCTCCAGGACGAGCTGATCCGGCTCCAGCACGAACTGCACAAGACCATCGTCTTCGTCACCCACGACTTCGACGAGGCCATCAAGCTCGGTGACCGGATCGCCGTGCTGCGCGAGCGTTCGCACATCGCGCAGTTCGACACCCCGGAGGCCATCCTGACCAACCCGACGGACGACTTCGTCTCGGGCTTCGTCGGGGCCGGTGCGGCGCTGAAGCGGCTCAACCTCACCCGGGTACGGGACGTGGAGATCGCCGAGTTCCCGACGGTGACGGTCGACGACCCGCTCCAGTCGGTCTTCAACAAACTGGGCGGCGGCCCGCACAACGAACTGCTGATGCTGGACCGCAGGAACCGCCCCTACAAGTGGCTGCGGCGCGGCGACCTGATGCGCGCCCGGGGTTCACTGGCGCGGGCCGGACAGCTCGTGCACGACACGGTGACCAGGGACGCCACGCTGCACGACGCGCTGGAGGCGGTGCTGACCGACAGCGGCGGGCGGGTCGCGGTGACCGGGCGGCGCGGCGAGTTCATCGGGGTCGTCGACATGCACACCCTGATGAACTCCGTGCACGAACTGCTGGAGGCCGACCGGCTCACCGCCATCGAGCACCAGCACGAGCTCCAGGAGCAGCACAGCGACCAGACCGTGCAGGAGCTGGAGGGCGGTGCGGACGTATGACTCCCGGCTCCCGTTCCTCCTCCCCCTCCGACCCCGGCCCCACCGGTCCGGTCCCCGCGTCCGACCGGGACCGCCCGCCGGGCGAGCACGACGTCAAGGGCCACGCCTTCCGTGACGAGGAGGAGGAGCCGCCGCCCGCCGCCGCCCGGCCGGCCCGCCGGATCACCTGGCGCAAGCTGGTGACGGTGCCCGCGGCGCTCGCGGTGGTCCTGATCGTCACCTACGTATGGATCAACAACGTCCACCTCGACGCCATCGCGGAGAACTCGCTCGCGGGCGACACCGTCGAACTGCGCTGGTGGCAGCACGTCAGGCTGACCGCCATCTCGACCTTCTGGGTACTGATCATCGCCATTCCGCTGGGCATCGCGCTGACCCGGCGGGGGCTGAACAAGGCCGCCCCGGTGGTCACCGCGATCGCCAACGTCGGTCAGGCGGCCCCGGCGATCGGGCTGCTGGCGCTGCTGGTCATCTGGCTGGGCATCGGCCCGTCGACCGCGATCACGGGCATGGTGATCTACGCGGTACTGCCGGTGCTCTCCAACACCGTCGCCGGCCTCAACGCCATCGAGCCGACCCTGGTGGAGGCCTCGCGCGGGATCGGGATGTCCTCGATGGGGACGCTCTCCAAGGTCGAACTGCCGCTCGCGGTGCCGCTGATCCTGGCCGGGGTACGGACCGCGCTGGTGCTCAACGTGGGCACGGCGACCCTGGCGACGTTCGGGGGCGGCGGCGGGCTCGGGGACCTGATCACCTCGGGCATCCAGACCCAGCGGATGCCGGTGCTGGTGCTCGGTTCCGTACTGACGGTGGTGCTGGCGCTGCTGGTGGACTGGCTGGCGTCGCTGGTCGAGGTCGTGCTGACACCGCGCGGACTGGAGGCTGGGGCATGAGGAGGAGGCGGTTGCGTACGGCGTCGGTGGCGGCGGCCGCCCTGGCGCTGGTGCTCTCCGGGTGCGGCCTGAAGAGCGGGTCCCCGATGGTCGACGACGTGAAGCCGGGGTCCGTCGGGAAGGGCGAGCCGCTGGACGGCGCCTCGCTGACCGTCACCTCGAAGAACTTCAGCGAGAACATCATCCTGGGCCAGATGATCGGCCTGATCTTCAAGGCCGCCGGGGCCGAGGTGCTCGACCGGACGAACCTGCCCGGATCAATCAGCGCGCGCGAGGCGATCCGCCAGGGCGACGCCGATGCGATGTACGAGTACACGGGCACCGCGTGGATCACCTATCTGGGCCATTCGAAGCCGATCGTCAGCCCGCTGAAGCAGTGGGAGGCGGTGCGCGACGCGGACCGGAAGAACGGGGTGACGTGGCTGCCGCAGTCCACCCTGAACAACACGTACGCGCTCGCCATCAGCAAGCGGAACAACGCGAAGTACCACCTGAAGACGCTCTCCGACGTCGCCGCGCTGGCGAAGAAGAACCCCTCGGCGGTGACGGTCTGCGTGGAGAACGAGTTCGCCTCCCGCAACGACGGACTGCCGGGCATGGAGAAGACGTACGGGATGTCGATCCCCGGCGGCAACATCAAGAAGATGGACGCCGGGATCGTCTACACCCAGGTGTCGAAGTCCAACTCCTGCCTGCTGGGCGAGGTGTTCACCACCGACGGCCGGATCAAGGCGATGAACCTCGACGTGCTGACGGACAACAAGCACTTCTTCCCCAACTACAACGCGGCGCCCGTCATCCACACCCCGACCTTCGAGAAGTACCCGGCGATCGCCGCCCTGCTGAACCCGCTCAGCGCACGGCTGACCACGGAGGTCGCACAGCAGCTGAACGCCAAGGTGGACGTCGACGGGGACGACCCGCACCAGGTCGCGAAGGACTGGCTGGTCTCCGAGGGGTTCATCAGGACGGGGTGAGGGGGCGGAGCCCGGCCGTCCGTCCGGAATTGCAAAGAAAGCGATGCAAAAAACCGTTGCAAAGCTTCCTTTGCAACTCTATGGTTGAGGCATGACAGAGAAAGAGACCGGTCAGGGCGGCACCCCGACCATGCACACGGTGGATGCCCGCTCCCTGCGCGGGCTGGCCCACCCCCTGCGGATGCGGCTGCTGACCGCCCTCCGGGAGTTCGGCCCGGCCACCGCGTCCGGTCTGGCGGACCGGCTCGGCGAGTCCAGCGGCGCCACCAGCTACCACCTGCGGCAGCTCGCCTCCTACGGCTTCGTGGAGGACGATCCGGAGCGCGGCAAGGGTCGCGAGCGGTGGTGGAGGGCCGTCCACGGAGGCATGGCGTTCGACCACAGCGCGGACTTCCTCCGCGACCCGGACCCGGAGATCCGCGGCGCCATGGAAGTCGTCCTGCACGAGAGCGCCACCCGGCACGCCCAGGAGCTGAACACCTGGCTCGGCACCACCCACGAATGGCCCAAGGAGTGGGTGCGCTCCTCCGACCTCAGCGACTTCAAGATGCTCCTTACGCCTGAACTCGCCCTGGAAATGGCGGAGAAGGTCCACGAACTGATCGAGAGCTACTGGGGCCGGGTCCCGGAGGGTACCGAGGGCTCCGCCCTGGTCCGCACCCACCTGCACGTCTTCCCGCGCCCCACCGAATGACTCGCCGAACGACCCACCCGGCGACCGCGTTACCGACCGACCGACCGGCCCGACCGGCCCGACCGACCGAGGGGACTACCGAGCCATGCATCCCGAGACGCACCTTCAGCTGCACACCATCCGTTCCGCCGAACTCCGGTGCCAAGCGGCGGACTTCCGCCTCGCTCACCCCCGGGCCGGCATCGACACCGACACCGGCACCCGCGCCCCGCGCACCGGTCTGCGCGCCCGACTGGGCCTGACCATGGTCGAGTTGGGGCTGCGACTGCTGCCGGACGGGTCGGTGGCACCGTGCGGTGCCGCGCCTCGAACCGCCTAGTCCGCAGACGGGGGAAGGACATGCGGAACCGGGTACCGCTCGTCGCCGTTCTCACGGCCAACTCCATATCCACAGCCGGTACTTCACTCACCCTCATCGGCGTTCCGTGGTTCGTCCTCGACACCACGGGCAGCGCCGGCCGGGCCGGGATCGTCGCCTTCTGCGCGACCCTCCCGATCGTCATCTCCGCCCTGATCGGCGGGCCCGTCATCGACCGGATCGGCCGCCGCCGGGTCTCCGTCGCCTCCGACACGGCGTGCGGACTGGCCGTCGTAGCGGTGCCGTTGCTCCACTACGCCGACGCCCTCGCCTTCTGGATGCTCTGCGCCCTGATGGCCGTCAACGGGCTGTTCCACACGCCCGGCAACACCGCGCGCTACGTCCTGGTCCCCGACCTCGCCGAACACGCCGGCACCACACTCCCCCGCGCCGCCAGCCTCTTCGACGCGGTCTCGCGCGGGGCCAGGATGGTCGGCGCGGCGCTGGCCGGGGTGCTGATCGCGCTGGTCGGCGCGGAGACCGTGCTGCTGCTGGACGCGGCCACCTTCCTCACCTCCGCCGCGCTCATCGCGGCCGGGGTACGGGGCGTGCGCGCGGCCGAGCCGGTCAAGACCGCCGAACCGGTCTCGCTGCCCACCTACAAGCGCGAACTGAGCGAGGGATACGCCTACTTGCTCGGCAACCGGCTGCTGCTGGGCGTCGTGGTGATGGTCCTGTTCATGAACGGAACCGACCAGGGCTGGAACGCCGTGCTGCTGCCGGTCCACGCCTCGGCCGAACTCGGCGGGGCCCGGGATCTGGGACTGCTCACCGCGTTGTTCGGGGCCGGCGGCCTGACCGGGGCCCTGCTGTACGGGGCGGTGGGGCACCGCTACTCGCGGCGGGCCGTGTTCAGCGTGTGCGTGGTGCTGTGCGGGGCGCCGAGGTTCCTGGTCGCGGCGCTGACCGGCACGACGCTGCCGCTGGCCGTGACGATGGTGCTGAGCGGGGTCGCGGGCGGCGTGCTGAACCCGATCCTGACGACGGTGATCTACGGGAGCGTCCCCGACGCGCTGCGCAGCCGGGTCTCCGGAGCGATCACCGCCGGCTGCGAGCTGGCCATGCCGGTGGGCGGTCTCGCGGCCGGGCTGCTGGTGGAGAGCGCGGGCGCCTCGGTGGCGCTGCTGGCGATGGGCGGGTGCTACCTGCTCGCGACGCTGAGCCCGCTGGTCTTCCCTGCCTGGCGGACGATGGACGACGAACCGGGCACGGGTCCGGATGAGCCCTCCGACCCCGCGAAACGGCCGGTCAGCAGCTCGGGACCTTGCCCCCGTGATCCAGCGCCCGCAGTGAGGACACCGCGCCCTTCAGGGTCGTGACCGGAATCAGCCGCAGCCCGTCGGGAAGCTCGGCTTGCGCCTCCTTGCACTCCGCCTTCGGCACGAGGAAGACGCTCGCCCCGTCCCGGCGGGCCGCCTGCGTCTTCAGCGAGACGCCGCCGACCGCGCCGACCTTGCCGTCCGCCTCGATGGTGCCGGTGCCGGCGATGGTGCGGCCGCCGGTGAGATCGTCCCCGGAGCCGTCACCGTCGAGCTTGTCGACGATCCCGAGCGCGAAGAACAGTCCCGCGCTGGGGCCTCCCACGTCGGCGAGGTGCAGGGTGACGTCGACGGAGCCGGGCTTCCTGCCGAGGTAGTTCAGCGCGGCGTCCACGGCCGAGTCCTGCGACTCCACCATGTCGTCGAGGTTGTGCTTCTCGATCTCCTTCTCGGAGCCGCCGGTCGGGTAGACGGAGTCCCGGGGCATGACCGCCCGGTCCGTACGGAACCAGCTGTCGATCACGTCACCGATCCCGACATCGGCGTCGGGCCCGGTCGCCACGATCGTCGTCATCCGCAGCTGGCCCTTGGTGGGCCGGGTGGGGGTGCCCTCGATGGTGATCACGGGGGTGCCGTGGTCGTCCCCGAGCACATTCGCCGTCGTACCGGGCTGCGCCAGCGTGAACGGCAGCGGCGCGAAGGCCGCCACGCCGAAGAGGGCGAGCACGGGCAGGGCGCAGAGGGCGAGGGGGCGCGTGAGACGTGTGAGCACCCGCCCAATCTAACCGGCCCCGCCTGAGTGGGGTGCGCCACGCCCGGTGAGTGGGGGTGGTGCCCCTGCCCGGGGCGGGGGG
>CBRG010000114.1 GCA_000470535.1 Streptomyces sp. AW19M42 | reverse complement strand
CCCGACCTAGAGGTGTCCGCGGCGCGCACGTCGCGGCCACCTCACCGCTCAGGCCTGAGCGGCCCGGTCGCGGTCGCGGTCGGGCGTCACGGCTCCGCCGGGCAGCGGTACGTGGACCGGGGGCCAGTTGCCCCAGCCCGCCGCGGGTTCCGCCGCCACACCGCGCCACCACGGTTCGACCGCCGGCGGGTCGGCGGGCTCGAACGGGCGGGGTGCGGAGCAGCCATCGTCACTCCCGCGACCTGGGTCGCACGCATCGACCATTCGGCGGGCTCGGCCCACGGGTGCAGCGCGAGGTTGAACGTCCCCCAGTGGATCGGCAGCATGACGCCCGCCGCCGGATCGTTGCCCTGAAGGTCCAGATGGGCCTGGACCCCCTCGTCGGGGCTCATGTGGATGTCCGGCCAGGCACCGGGTTCAGGCTCGCCGCCCGTGTGGTCCTTGGGCCAGTACTGGCTGTACGCACCGATCTGGATCATGGTGGCGTCGAACGGCCCGTGTTCGGCGCCGATCTCCTTGAAGCCGGGGAAATAGCCGGTGTCGCCGCTGTGGTAGATCCGGTGCTCGGGGCCCGCGACGACCCACGAGGCCCACAGGGCGTGCTGCTGGTTGCGCAGGCCCCGGCCGCAGAAGTGCCTGGCCGGGGTGGCTGTCAGGCTGACCCCGGCGACCTGCGTGTCCTCGTTCCAGTCGAGCTCGCGGATGTGGTCGGGGGACACGCCCCAGCGCTCCAGGTGCGCCCCGACCCCGAGCGGCACCGCAAAGGCCGTGTCCGTACGGGCCAGCGCCCGGATGGTCGACAGGTCGAGGTGGTCGTAATGGTCGTGGGAGATCACCACGACATCGACCGGACCGAGGACGCCGAGCGGCAGCGGTGCGGGATGCAGCCGCTTGGGGCCCGCGAACGCGAACGGCGAACAGCGGTCGCCCCAGACCGGGTCGAACAGCACCCGTCGGCCGTCGATCTCCGCGAGCACACTGGAATGCCCCATCCAGGTGAGCCGCAGCCCGGAGACGGGAGGCGTGGCGAGGTCGGCCAGGGTGGTGGCATGGACCGGTACATCACCGGTCGGCGATCTGAGGACCCGCTCCTCCTTGCGGAAGTACGTCTTCGCGAACTCCATGGCGGACCCCGACGGCCTGATCCGCGCCCCCACCGGGTTCTGGAAGGACCCGTCGACGAAATTCGGGGAACGACGAATGCGCTCCATGCGAGGGCCGCCCGGGTCGGCCCCGAAGTCGGTGGGCCGCAGCGCACGCAGCCTGGTGCGGAGCGAGAACGTGGAGTCAGCGCCGGTCACAAGATCTCCTGAGGGAGTCGGTGTCATCTCATTATGGACGGGGGGTACGACAGTGCGAGAGCAGAACACCCAACAGGATGGTGGCCCGCAGGGGCCGCCTCAGCCACGCGGCTGCCCGTACACGTGCTCGACGTGGAGACGCAGTACGACCCGCCGGTCCCTGACCATGGCCCGGCGGTAGTCGTCCCAGTCCGGGTGCTCGCCCTGGACGTCGCGGTAGAGCGCGATCAGCTCCGCCACGGTGGCGTCCTCCGGGTCTGCCGCCGCAGGGGTGAGGTCCGCGGTGCCGTCCGCGACCGTCCAGGCCCAGCGGTCCTCGCTGGTGACGTGGTAGCTCGCCCGCGGGTCCCGGCGCAGGTTCCGGGTCTTCGCACGGTCCTCGGTGACCGATACGCGGACGATGCGCTCGTCGGGGTAGTAGAAGTGGTTGACATTGGACAGCTGGGGCCTGCCGTCCCGCTTCAGCGTGATCAGTACACCGCTGTTCCCTTCGGAGAACAGCCGGAGGAGCGCATCCTGATGTGCGTCGATTCCCGTCATGCCGAATCCAACGTCCGGGCCCCGCACAGGATTCCGCATCCGGTGTCCGGCATCCGCTCCGCGGCCCGAGCGACCGCATCCGGCCACCGGGCCCCGATTCGGCGCGGGCCGCGTTGACAGCGGGGCCGAATCATCTCGATACTGACTCGTGATTCAGTAAAGATCGCGGGCGGCCCGACGGGCACCCGGTCCACACGGCCCGGGGTCCAGCGCACCGCCCCGGGCCCGCCCCGATCGCAGTGACCGAGGAGAACTCCGATGACGACGCCCGCGGTGTCCCCGCCCGCCCCGCTGATCTCCCTGACCTGGACGGACCACGTCACCGGCCACCGGGGACACCTGGTCGTCGACCGTCTGGTGCGCGGGGTGTCCAGCGGCGGGCTGCGGATGCGGGCGGGCTGCACGCTCGAAGAGGTGGCGGGACTGGCCCGCGGCATGACGATGAAGGAAGCCCTCCACTTCGACGCGGACCGCACCGGGGCCCGCTACGTCCCCCTCGGCGGCGCCAAGGGCGGCATCGACTGTGATCCCCGTGATCCGGCCGCCTACGGCATCCTGGTGCGCTACCTGCGCGCCGTGCGGCCGTACGTCGAGACCATCTGGACGACCGGCGAGGACCTGGGCCTCAGCCAGGACCTGGTCGACCGGGCGGCCGCGGAGGCCGGACTCGTCTCCTCCATCGAGGCCGTCTATCCGCTGCTCGACGACGAGCCAGCCGCCCGGCGGCGGCTGGCCGACGCCTTCGCCGTCGAGGTGGACGGCATCGGCCTCGACGAGCTGGTCGGCGGCTGCGGGGTCGCCGAGTCGGCGCTGGCCGCGCTGGACCGGGACGGGGTCGCGTACGGCGGGGCGCGAGCCGCCGTACAGGGCCTCGGCACCATGGGCGGCGCGACGGCCCGGTTCCTGTCCCGGGCCGGGCTCCGGGTGATCGCCGTAGCCGACGTCAGGGGCACCATCGCCAACCCGGCCGGCCTGGACGTCGAGGCCCTGCTGTCCGCCCGGGACACCCACGGGACTGTCGACCGCGGCGCGCTGCGCGACGCCGACCGCGAGCTGCCCGCCGGGGCCTGGCTGGAACAGGACGTGGAGGTGCTCGTTCCCGCCGCCGTCTCGTACGCCATCGACGCCGGGAACCAGGCGAGGATCAGGGCCCGTTGGGTGGTCGAGGCGGCCAATATGCCGGTGCTGCCGGAGGCCGAGGCGCTGCTCGCGGAGCGCGGGATCACGGTGCTGCCCGATGTCGTCGTCAACTCCGGGACCAACGCCTGGTGGTGGTGGACCCTGTTCGGTGACATCGGCGCCGACGCCGACGAGGCCTTCGCGCACACCCGGAGTTCGATGCGCGCGCTCGTCGAGCTCGTGATGAGCCGAGCCGCCGCGGACGGCTGCACCCCCCGGGCGGCAGCCCACGCCGTCGTCGCGGACCGGCTGCCGGTGATGGCGGAACGCTTCGGCTGGTACCGCTGACCGGGCGCGCGAAGGCGGCCCGGCCGGACACCACCCGGCCCTTCGGCCGCCGGGGGGATCGCGGTCCTTGCCCGCCCTGGCAAGGCCGTTGTTAGGGTGACGCCGTGGCCAGAGTGCGGTTGAGTGTGGCGGAGCGACGCGAGGAGCTGCTGCGCGCTGCCGTGGAACAGATCGAGGTGCGAGGTGTCGCGGCGGTACGGATCGCAGATGTGGCCTCCGTCCTCGGCGTGAGCAACGCACTCGTGCTCTACCACTTCTCCACCAAGGAGAAGCTGGTCGCCGCCGCTTTCGCGCACGCGGCCGAAGCCGATCTCGCTCATCTGCGCAAGCTGTTGACCCGCCGGACGACGGCGGTGCGCAGGCTGCGCGCCGCCGTCCGCTGGTACGCACCGACGGGTCAGGCCAAGGGCTGGCGGCTGTGGATCGAGGGCTGGGCGGCCTCGATCCGCGATCCCGCGCTGCGCACGGTCGCGGGCGATCTCGACCAGCAGTGGAAGGCGGAGCTGGCCGAGGTCATCGACGAAGGCGCGGCCGCGGGCGAGTTCCACTGCGACGACCCGATGTCCGTGGCCTGGCGGCTCACCGCTCTGCTGGACGGCTTGGCGGTGCAGATGACCTCGTACGCGGGCCCGCTCTCCCGGGCCACCATGCTGGAGTGGACCGAACAGGCACTGGCCCGCGAACTCGGCATCGACCACGAGACGCTGACGGCCTGACCCCCGGAACAGGCAGCCCACTCCGGCAGGGCGCTCACGTCTGGCGCAGGGGCGCGTAGGACTCGCCCCGCAGCCCGAACGTCCAGGCGACGCCGTCCCTCGCGGTCCGGACCGCGGGCGGCACCCGTAGCCAGTAGGTACGGTGCGTCCCGTCCGGCTCCGGGGTGGAGTTGACCACCTCGACCATGACCACGTCCTCGTCGCCGTCCAGCGCGATCCGCCAGAGGATGCCCGTCTCGTCCCGGTGGACCGGTTCGGCGCCCGATTCGGTGAGGTAGCGGTCGTATCCGTAGAACTCCAGCATCACGCGCCGCAGTTCCGCGTTCTCCTGCGCCCGGATCCGTTCGGGGGTGAGCGAGGTCAGCTCCGCCAGGAAGGCGGCGGGCACCGGCATGCCGCGCCAGGCGTACAGCCCGAACCCGTCCCGGTAGGAGAGCGCGGGGCCGTCGCCGCGGTCGAGCCTGCCCGCCTCGTCGCGGTACAGCTCCTCGGGACGCTCGCTGATCACCACGGTGCGCTCGTAGGGCCACCACCAGCCCGCGTTCCTCGCCACCGCCGCCAGTCCGTCGAGCCGGCTGCCCCGGCCGTCGAACGCGGCGAGCCAGGCCGCGTCGTGCTGGCCCAGGACCGCGTCGAGGAGGAGCAGCCGCACAGCCGGCTCGTCCTCCGGCCGCTCGGCCGACTCGGCGACGACAGCGGCCCGTATCCGGTCGGCGAGCGCCGCCGTGGTCTCCCACAGCTGGGCGCCGGTGGCGGACCAGAGCGCGGACCAGCCGGCCGGGCCCAACTCGTCGTATATCCGGCGCCGTTCGTCCGCCCACGGCCGGGTCCTTATCTCCTCACGGACCGAGCGGCCGATGTCGGACAGCTTCCTCACGAGCCCGACGGCCTCCCTGGGCGAATCGGCCCAGACGAACTCTTCCGGCTCGGCGAGACCCGCGCTGCGATAGGCGAGCCGCACCCCGTCCTCTGCCGCCGCCCGGTCCGCCGCACCGGTCGCCGCCGCCACGGCCCGCCATGAGTCCACGTACTGCATCTTCTCCCCGTCCCCTGTTTTCCCTGTTCCGGTTCCCTGTTTCGGACGTTCTCCGACCATTCCTCACCGCCGGCTCCCGCAGGCCCGGCCGGCGGGGCCGCTCAGTCCGCGACGATGCGGACCGCCCCTGGCGCGTACTCCCGCTGGCGCACGACCCGGAACCAGCCCTTCGGCAGCGGGATCACCGCATGTTCCTCGTGCACCACCCGTCCCCCGTCGGGGAGGTGGAGCAGCATCGGGCCGAACACCCCGGCCTCCCGGATCAGCCGCCCCGGTCCCGGCACCGCGTGCGCGTGTCCGGTGACCTCACCGAGCGCGAGCACCAGCCGGCCCCGCCCGTCGCGCAGTTCACCCGGTGCGTCCCGGAGGCTCTGCGGTACCTCGGACTCCTCCAGCGCCATGATCAGCACATCGCCCTGCCGGTACACAGACGTCTCCCCTCCGGGCCGGCACCCGCTGTGCCGGCCACGTGGAAAACGCTACGGCGGGGGTCTGACAATCGGCGGTGGAGCACCGGGCGGCGGGGCCGGTGCACCCGGTGTCAGTGGCTGTTGATAGACCTTGCGGACATCAATCCGTCACCGTCTTCAGGAGCCCAGGGCCATGTCCGATGTGGACCACCTGCACGAGCTGCTCGGCCTTCCGGCCGTCGACTTCCAGCACGACGCGAGCGACGGGAGCCGGCCGGCCGCCGGTGCGGCTGCCTGGCGCGTCTTTGTCGAGCCGTACGAGGACGACCGCACCTGGGAGCAGGAGTTCGCCTCGTTCCTGGCGGCCGTCGATCCGGCCGGGGTGCGGGCGCTGATCATCGGGCAGTGGGGCGAGTCGTACGAGGAGGACTCGTCCTATCCGATCGGTCTCGTGAAAGCCGCCGCCGACCGGCTGACGTCGCTGGAGGCGGTGTTCGTCGGGGATCTGACGATGGAGGAGTCGGAGATCTCCTGGATCCAGCAGAGCGATGTGACCGCCCTTCTGGCCGCCTACCCCGCGCTGGTGGAGTTCGGGGTGCGCGGCGGAACCGATCTCGTCTTCCCGCCCACCCGGCACGAGCGCCTTCGTTCGCTCACCATCGAGACGGGCGGGCTGCCGGTCGAGGTGGTCCGCGGGGTGCTGGACAGCGAGTTGCCCGCGCTGGAGCGGCTCGACCTCTGGCTGGGTGTGTCCGCCTACGGCGGCGACACGGATGTGGCGGATCTGGCCCCGCTGCTGTCCGGCACCCGGTTCCCGGCCCTGCACCATCTCGGCCTGCGCAACAGCGAGGTGGAGAACGAGATCGCGGCGGCCGTCGCCTCGGCCCCGCTCGTGGCCCGGCTGCGCACGCTCGACCTGTCGTGCGGCACCCTCGGGGACGAGGGCGCGGCCGCGCTGCTGGAGGGCCAGCCGCTGACCCATCTCGATGTGCTGGATCTGCACCACCACTTCCTCAGTGAGCAGATGGCGGGCCGGATCTCCGACGCCCTGGTGCCGCACGGGGTGCGGGTCGATCTGTCGGACCGCTGCGAGCCGTGGGGCGACGGCGGGGCCGAAGGGCGCTACACCACGGTGTCGGAGTGATACGGCCTTGACCAGGATCGAACATCCCGAGGTGTTCCACGGTCTTCCCGTGCTGACCCTGTCGGGTGCGGACGACGTCGGAGCATCGGCGCTGCCCTCGGCGGAGTCGGTGGCCTGGCGGCTGGACTGCGGACCGGACGAGGTGCCGTTCCCGGACCTCTGGCAGCACTTCCTCGACACGGTCGCCCCGGCGAGGGTCAGGGCCCTGCTGATCGGGGCCTGGCGGGAGGACGACTACTGCGTTCTCGCACCCGTCGTCGAGCTGCTCGTCTCCGCGGCGGACCGGTTCACGGATCTGCGCGCGCTGTTCCTCGCCGATGTGGTCGGTGAGGAGTGCGAGGTGTCGTGGCTCGCCATGTGCGACATCACTCCGGTCCTCGAAGCCTTCCCGCTGCTGGAGGAGCTGAGCGTGCGCGGCGGTGGGGACAGCGTCCCCGAGGAGGCGAAGCTGGAGCTGCGTCCGGTGCGGCACGGGTCGCTGAAGTCGCTGAGGTTCGAGTCCGGGGGCCTGCCGGGCCACGTCGTACGTGCGGTCGGAGCCTGCGAACTGCCCGCGCTGGAAAGGATGGAGCTCTGGTTCGGCGTCGGCTGGTACGGCGGTGACGCCACGGTGGAGGATCTGCGTCCTGTCCTCGCGGGCGACGACTTTCCCCGGCTTCGCCATCTCGGCCTGCCGAACAGCGAGATCCAGGACGAGATCGCGGCAGCCGTCCCGCACGCCCCGGTCGTCGCCCGGCTGGAGTCGCTCGCCCTCTCCATGGGAACCCTCACCGACGCGGGAGCCGAGGCCCTGCTCAACGGTCAGCCGCTCACCCGCCTCACCTCGCTGGACCTGTGTCACCACTACCTCACCGATCCGCTGAGGGCCCCCTTCCGTGAGCTGTGCGCCGGGGCGGGCACCCGCCTCGATCTCGACGGGGCGGACTACGGGGACCCCGAGGGCGAAGAGCCCCGCTATGCCGCGGTCAGTGCATAGCGCGCCGCCGCGTTTCGCGGTCGTGGGCAATCCCGCCAACCGCCGCGTCGGCCTCTTCCAGGAGGCCGTGCGTGCCGCCGGGCTGCCCCCGGCCCGTGTCGTGTCCTGGTTCGACGTGCTGGACGGGGCCGCGGTCTTCCTGCCCGGGGAGACCGTGCGCATCGACTCCCCCGGTGAGGACGCCGCGGTCGAGCGGCTGCTGCGGGGCGTCGAGGACCCGACCCGGGTGGAGGGTTCGTCCCGCTGGTACGCGCGGTTCACCTGCGCCGTACGGGAGGTGGCGCGGGCGGTGGCCGGGGCGGGCGCGGTGCTGCTGGACGACCCCGGCGACATCGCGGTGCTGTTCGACAAGCGCCTGTGTCACGGCGTGCTGGCCTCGGCGGGCGTGCCGGTGCCCGCCTCGCCCACGTCGGGCACCGCCGCGCCGCCCGTGCGTGGCTGGGCGGATGTGCGCGGGCTGATGGCGGAGTGCGGGATGCCGAGGGTGTTCGTGAAGCTCGCGCACGGATCCTCGGCCTCCGGGGTGCTGGCCGTGGAGACGGCCGGGCCGGGCCGGGTGAGGGCGACCACCTCGGTCGAGCGGGACGGGGCCGGCCGGCTCCACAACTCGCTCCGGGTGCGGCGGCTCACGACGGAGGGCGAGGTCGCGGCGATCGTCGACACGCTCGCGCCGGACGGTCTGCACGTCGAACGCTGGCTGCCGAAGGCCTCCCAGCGCGGCCGGGCCGCGGATCTGCGGGTCGTGGTGGTGGGCGGCCGCGCCACCCATGCCGTCGTGCGCACCAGCCGCGCCCCCATGACCAATCTGCACCTGGGCGGGGTTCGCGGGGACCTCGACGAGGCGCGGGCCGCCGTCGCGGCGGCGGGCGGCAGCTGGCATGCGGCCCTGGCGGTGTGCGAGCGGGCGGGCGCCGCCTTCCCGGACACGCTGTGCGTGGGCGTCGACCTGCTGCCCGCGACCGGCTGGCGGCGCTTCGCCGTCGGTGAGGTCAACGCCTTCGGCGATCTGCTGCCGCGTCTGACCGGTCTGCCGGGCAGCGGCGCCGAGGGACTGGACACCTACGCGGCGCAGGTCGCCGCCGTACTGAACAGAGCAGGGAACCACCGTGTCGACGCAGCATCCTGAACCCCCGTCCGGCGTCATGGACGCCCCGAACCCGGACATGAGCGAGGTCGTCGGCCACGACGATCTGCTGCTCGTCACCCTGGACACCCTGCGGTACGACGTGGCGGCGGAGCTGGCCGCCGCCGGCCGCATCCCGAACCTGGCGCGGCACCTGCCGGCCGGGGGCTGGGAGCGGCGGCACGCCCCGGGGAGTTTCACGTACGCGTCGCACCAGGCGATCTTCGCGGGGTTCCTGCCCACGCCGGCCGCTCCGGGGCCGCATCCGAGGCTGTTCGCCGCCCGGTTCGCGGGCAGCGAGACCACCGCGGAGCGCACCTTCGTCTTCGACACCCCCGACCTGGTCTCGGGCCTGGCCGAAGCCGGCTACCGCACGGTGTGCATCGGGGGCGTCGGATTCTTCAACCGGCAGGCGCCACTCGGCTCGGTGCTGCCCGGAATGTTCCAGGAGGCTTACTGGGAGCCCGAGTTCGGCGTCGCGTCGCAGACGTCGTTCGAGGCGCAGGTGGCCCGCGCCGAACGCGTCGTCGAGCGGCTTCCCCCCGAGCAGCGGCTGTTCCTGTTCGTCAACGTCTCCGCGCTGCACCAGCCGAACTGGTTCCACCGGCCGGGCGCGACCCGGGACGCGGGCGACAGCCGCGCCAGCCACGCCGCCGCGCTGGAGTACGTGGACGCCCACATCGGCCGGCTCTTCGCAGCCGTGAGCAGCCGCCGCCGCGCCTTCGCCATCGTGTGCTCCGATCACGGCACGGCGTACGGCGACGACGGCTACACCGGTCACCGGCTCGGGCACGAGTCCGTCTGGACCGTTCCGTACGCCCATTTCTTCCTGGAACCGGGGGCCACCACCCGATGAACAGCCCGCACTCCCCCCGCCCCTACCAGAGCTACGTCTACGCCTACCCGCACAAGACGGCGTACGACAGGCTGTCCGGGCATCCCGGCGGGCGGCCCGCGCTGAGCGAGCTGTGGGCCGGGGAGAACAAGAACGCGCTCTCGCTCTATCTCCACATACCGTTCTGCGAGGTCCGCTGCGGCTTCTGCAACCTCTTCACCCGCGTCGGCGCCCCCGACGAGCTGACCACCCGCTACCTCGACGCGCTGGACCGGCAGGCGACAGCCGTGAGGGACGCGCTGGGCGACACGCAGCCGGTGCGTTTCGCCGCGGCGGCCTTCGGCGGCGGGACTCCGACCTTCCTGACGGCGGGCGAGCTGGAGCGCCTGTGCGACATAGCGGAGAAGCGCATGGGCGCCGATCTCCGGTCGGTGCCCCTGTCGGTCGAGACGTCACCGTCGACCGCCACCGCAGACCGGCTGGCCGTCCTGGCCGCCCGGGGGACGACCAGGGTCAGCATCGGTGTGCAGAGCTTCGTCGAGGCCGAGGCACGGGCGGCTGTGCGTCCGCAGCGCCGGGCGGATGTGGAGGCCGCCCTGGGACTGATCAGGGACGCCCGTATACCGGTCCTCAACATCGACCTGATCTACGGCATCGACGGACAGGACGAGGCGAGCTGGCGCACCTCACTGGACGCGGCGCTCCGGTGGCGGCCGGAGGAGCTGTACCTCTACCCGCTGTACGTCCGTCCGCTGACCGGCCTCGGCCGGACCGGCGTCGCCGCGGCGGACGCGGAGTCCGCCTGGGACGAGCAGCGGCTGCGGCTCTACCGCGCGGGCCGCGATCACCTCCTGGCACACGGTTACGGGCAGGTGTCGATGCGGATGTTCCGGCGCGCCGACGCCCCGCCCGCCGCGGGCCCCGACGACCACGCGTGCCAGACCGACGGCATGGTCGGCCTCGGCTGCGGCGCCCGCTCGTACACCTCCCGGCTGCACTACTCCTTCGACTACGCCGTGGAGATGCGGGAGGTACGCACGATCATCGACGGCTACACGGCGACCGAGGACTTCTCGCACGCCGAGGTGGGCCGGTACACCGACGACGACGAGGCGCGCCGCCGCCATCTCCTGCAGTCGGTCCTGCAGGCCGCGGGTATGCGGCTGTCGGAGTACCGCGAGCGGTTCGGCAGCCGGCCCGAGGACGACTTCCGCGCGGAGCTGGCCCTGTTCGAGGAACGTGGCTGGCTCGATCCGGACGCACCGGCCGCCGGGCTGTTGCGCCTGTCGCCCGAGGGGCTCGCGCACTCCGACGCGCTGGGACCCGAGCTCTTCTCCCCCGCCGTGCGGGCCGCGATGGCCTCGTACGAGCTGAAGTGAGCCCGGCATGGACCTGACGATCCTCTACCGCGGTCCGCTCGCGTCGTGCGATTACGACTGCCCGTACTGCCCGTTCGCCAAGCGGCGCGACAGCCGGGAGCAGTTGCGCGCCGACCGGGCCGCGCTGGAGCGGTTCACGGCGTGGGCGGCGGCGCAGAAGGACGACCGGATCTCGGTGCTGTTCACCCCGTGGGGCGAGGGGCTGGTCCGCTCCTGGTACCGGCGGGCGATGGTCGAGCTGGCCCGGCTGCCGCATATCCGCCGGGTGGCGATCCAGACGAACCTGAGCGGACGTACGCAGTGGCTGGCCGCGGCGGGCAGCGCCGGCCTGGACAAGATCGCGCTCTGGTGCACGTACCACCCGGGACAGACGCCGTACGAGCGCTTCCTTGCCCGGTGCGGGGAGCTGGCGTCCCTGGGGATCCGGCACAGCGTCGGCGTGGTCGGTCTGGACGGTCATCTCGACGAGGCCCGACGGCTGCGGGCGGCCCTGCCAGAGGAGGTCTACCTCTGGGTCAACGCCGCCGAGGGGCACACGTACACGGACGAGGAGGCGGACCGGTGGACGGAGATCGACCCGCTGTTCCCGTACAGCCGCCATCCGCACCGCTCGGCCGGGCTGCCCTGCCGGACCGGTGAGTCGGTCATCTCGGTGGACGGGGAGGGCACGGTGCGCCGCTGCCACTTCGTCAGGGCCGAGCTCGGCAACCTCTACGACGGCAGCTACCGCGGGGCACTGGGCCCCCGGGCCTGCCCGCTGGCGGTGTGCGACTGCCATATCGGCTACGTCCATCTGGAGACGCTGCCGCTGTACGACGTGTTCGCGGGCGGGGTGCTGGAACGCATACCGGCCCGGCCGTTGCGTTCCCTTGAGCGGGCGGGTCCCTGATCGCCCGGCCGGAGCGCTGAACCGCTTGCATGAAGACGGACGGGTACTCGGATCACCAGCGGTCGGGCGCCATGCTCCACCCGCCGCGCTCCGCCGAGGGTTACCGCGCCTGGGCGGCGGAACAGGCCGTCGCCAAGCCCACTACGGCATCGCGGTCGGCGACGGCCATCAGCGACGCGGGTACGCGTCGGAGGCGATCGTGCTGCTGGCTTCGTGTTCGGAAAGCGGCGCCACCACACGTGCGAGGCGCAGGTCTACGCGTACAACGGCCCGTCGGTCGCGTTGCACCGAGGGCTCGGTTTCGTCGAGGAGGGCCGGCTGCGCGACCACGAGTTCTTCGCCGGCCGCCATCACGATCCGGTGCTCCTGGGGATGACCGCGCCGGAGTTCGCCGAGCGGCACCCGTTCGGCGAACTCCGACCGGACCGGCCCCTCAGAGCGGCAGCAGGTCCGGCCGCTTGGCCTCCACGTGGTCCCCCGACGACTCGCCGCGCAGCCGGCGCCCGATCCACGGCACCAGGTACTCGCGGGCCCAGTGCATGTCGTCGCGCCGGACCTCCAGCGCTCGCCGATGCACCTGCGGCGGCCACTCCTGGTCCGGGTCGGCCGGCACGTCGAGGCCGAGGACCTGGGCGGCGCGCAGCGCGACGCGGGTGTGCCCCTCGGGCGACAGGTGCAGCCGGTCGCCGTCCCAGGCGCGCCGGTCCTGCACGGAGCGCAGGGACCACAGGTCGAGCACCGGGCAGTCGTAGCGGTCCGCGATGGACCGCACATGGGCGGTGTAGGTGGCGATCTTTCCGCGCAGGTGGCGGAGCACCGGAACGCCGCGGGTGTCGAAGCCGGTGGTGACCATGACGGTGCCGACCGACCGGGTCAGCTCGGCGACCGCGCGTTCGAAGCGCTCGGCCACGTCGTCGGGGTCGGTGCCCGGCCGGATGATGTCGTTGCCGCCCGCGCAGAAGCTCACCAGGTCGGGGGCGAGTTCCTTGGCGCGCGGTACCTGCTCCTCGACTATCTGGTCGAGGAGACGTCCTCGTACGGCGAGATTGGCGTACCGGAAGTGTCCGTGCGCGGCGGCTGTGCCGCGCAGCGCCGTTCCCAGGTCCGGGAGCTGGTCCGCGAGGAGTACCGCGAACCGGTCGGCCCAGCCGACGAATGTCCCGTCCGGGCCCGGGTCTCCGACTCCCTCGGTGAAACTGTCGCCAATCGCCGCGTACGACTCGATGGCGCCCTGTCGGATGATGACGCCCTGTCGGATGTTTCTCGAATCGTCTGCCACAAGGGAATATCCTGCACCGTCGATTGTGACCTACGCGACCGTATTACGGGGTTGACGGGTGGTGAGATAGACCACCCGGTCAGGTTTTGGTAAAGGGGGAATAAGGGCGGTCGCGCCAATACAGAGGGACGGTGCGCCGCCGCGCACCGTCCCTCTGTATTGCTCGGGTCCGGGTGACCGGACCGCTGCTGGCTGGATCAGACGTTGATCCCGTGTGACGCCAGGTAGGCGATCGGGTCGATGTCCGAGCCGTACGCCGGGCCCGTGCGGACCTCGAAGTGGAGGTGCGGGCCGGTGGCGTTGCCGGTGGCGCCGGAGAGGCCGACCTGCTGGCCCGCGGTCACGGTCTGGCCGGCCGAGACGGAGAGCGAGGACATGTGGCCGTACTGCGAGTAGTGGCCGTCGGCGTGCTTGATGACGACCTCGTTGCCGTACGCGCCGCCCCAGCCCGCGGTGACGACGGTGCCGGAGGTGATCGCCTTCACGCTGGTGCCGGTGGAGACGGGGAAGTCGATGCCGGTGTGGCTGCCGCTGGACCAGCTGGCGCCGGAGGCGCGGTAGGCGGTGGTGTGGTTGCCGGGGACCGGGTGGACGTAGCCGGAGGCGCTGCCCTGCTCGTCCGACGCCGCGTTGGACGCCTGGGTGTCGGACGAGGACCCGGTGTTGGAGGCCGTGGGGGCCTTCGACTCGGTCTTGGCCGGAGCCTTCGAGGGGGCCTTCGACGGGGTCGTGGAACCCGTGGAGGTGTGCGAGCCGGTGGCCGGGGCGTGGCCCCAGGCCTTGCCGCCGAGGGTCAGCTTCATGCCCGGGAAGATCAGGCTCGGGTTGTCGCCGACGGCCTTGCGGTTGTCCTGGTACAGCTTCTCCCAGCCGCCCTTGACCTTGTGCTCGGCGGCGATCTTCGACAGGTAGTCGCCGGAGACCACGGAGTACGTCGTGGTGCCGGACTGCTTGTCCGCGACCGGCTTGGCCGGGGTGGCGTGCGTGGCGGCGGCCGACTTCGCGGTGGCGGGAGCGGCCTGTTCCGCGGCGTTGGCACCGGTGGCGCCGAGCAGCGGAAGCGCGATGACGGCTCCGCCGGCACTCGCGACGACGACGCCGCGGGCGATGGTGCTGGACTTGGGACGGCGGTGCTTACCCGGGATGGGCATGAAGAATTTCCTCTCCGGCGCCTGCGAGGTGAGCTGTCGGGTTCGGGCTGGAGATGCCCGGCCGCGCCTGGCGCGACTTCACCCCGAGCCGGCCGGATCGCTCCGGTCGGCGGCTTACCTGGTTCCCCCGCTCCTGCCACACGGTGAGTGGGTGCGGAATTCCGGACGGCGGCAGGATTAGGCGTTCCATCCGGATTGACATGGAACGTAAGCGAGCCAGGACGGCGGAAACAAGCCACGCGTTCCACGCCGCATTCCGCACCGGAAATGCGACACGGAATTCCGGTCACACTCCGTGGATTATGGATCTTGGCTTTCCGCGCGGTGCACGGATTACCCAGCCGGAGCACCGCCACACACCGTCACGGATATGATCCCGCTCACGAGGGGGTGACCATCTCCCGCATAAGCGGGGCAAGTTCCACTAAAGACCTCAATACGGACATGGCGTGGCCATCGTTCGCGTCGGCGCCCCACGAAGGCGCAGTACAGAGGGCAGGACCGGGGCCGTCGCCGGGGTGATTGTCCGCCTATCCGATGTCGTATCGTCACGGGAGTGGACCCGTCGGCGACACGCGTCGGCGGCAGAGCCCCCAGGAGTGACCGTGACGCAGCAGCTGCCGCAGACCCCGTCGACGGAACCCGAGCTGGCGGGGGTCCGCAACTTCCGTGACGTGGGCGGACTGCCCACGTCGGACGGCCGCCTGGTGCGGTACGGGCGGCTCTACCGCAGCGGTCACCTGGCGGGCGCCACGCCGGAGGACGTGGCGTTCCTCGGCGGCCTCGGCCTGCACACCGTCTTCGACTTCCGCAACGCCGCCGACCTCAAGCTGGACGGACCGGACGTCGAGCTGCCCGGCGTACGCAATGTGAACATCCCGCTCACCGACCCGGCGGACGGCACCGAGTTCTGGCGGATGGTGCGCGACGGCAACATGGACGAGCTGCGCGGAATCCTCGGCGGCGGCAAGGGGACCGACCGCATGGTCGCCTCCTACCGCTCGATCATCCTGGACCGCACCGCCGAGCACAGCCGGGTGCTGCACGCCCTGGCCGAGGACAGCGTCCCGGCCCTGATGCACTGTGCGGCGGGCAAGGACCGGGCCGGGCTCTCGATCGCGATCTCGCTGCTCGCGGTGGGCGTCGGTCGCGAGACGGTCGAGGCGGACTACCTCAAGTCCAACGACACCCACCGCCGCTACCGGGTGCGCCGCAGCGACACCTCCGCGGCCGGGATGTCGCCCGAGGTGATGGAGCTCCTCAGCCCGCTCTTCGGCGCCCACAGCGAATACCTCGGGGCGGCCTTCGCCACGATCGACGAGACCTGGGGCGGTACGGAGCGCTACCTCTCCGAGGGGCTGAAGATCACGCCCGAGACGCGGGAGCGGCTGCGCGAGCGGCTCCTCGAAGACTCCTGACGGGCCGGGGGCGCCACCGGCTACTGGTTGTGCATCCCCACCGCGAACAGCAGGTAGAGGAAGCCCGCGATGACGTGCCCGGCCACCAGGTAGGCGAACAGCCTGATGACGAGCCCGCGCGGCATCTTGCGCTCCTGGGAGTCGGACTCCTTGCGCCTGGCCGGGGTCAGCGGGTCGTAGTTCTCGGAATCGGACATGACGGTCCTCTCTGGTGACCGGACGGGCCGGCGGCGGGACGGCGTGTCAGCGACGGTGGATCCCGCTGCCGAGGCACAGCTCGGCGGCGGGGCTCTGCAGCAGGGTGTGAACGAAGAGCAGCTCCGCACCCTCGCGGTCAGGCGCCGCGATCCGGTGCGGGGTGAGCGAGTCGAAGTGCGCGCTGTCGCCGGGGCCGAGGTCGTGCACGGTGTCCCCGAGGGTCACCCGGAGGTTCCCGGCCAGGACGTGGAGCCATTCCTCACCGGGGTGGACGCGCACCAGGTCGCCCTGCGCGCCGTACGGCACCCGGACGCGCAGCGCCTGCATCGCCCGGCCGACCCCACCGGCCTGCTGGTACATCCAGCCGTCCGCCTCCGCCCCCTCGAACTTCCGGGCGCGGACGATCGCGTCACGTTCCGGGGGGATCTCGCCGAGCAGCTCGGAGACCGTCGTACCGTAGATCCTGGCGAGTCCGAGCAGCATCGGCAGCGAGGGCTGACGACGGCCCGTTTCCAGCCGGGACAGATGGGCGGGCGAGAGCCCGGCGCGCTGGGCGGCGGTCTCCAGGGTCAGCCCGCGGCCGCGGCGCAGATCGCGCAGGCGTGGCGCGACACCGGGCAGCTCGTCGGCCGCCCCTGCTTCTGCAGGATTCATGTGTCCATTGGGCCAGGGTATTTCCTGGGAGGCAAATTTCTTGCCTCCCAGGCAAAATCCCGCTGATCAGCGGTTGGCGACGGCCTGCTTCACCAGGGTCCGGCCGAAGTCCCACATCAGCCCGCCGTTGTGCGCGTCGTCCATCACCGCCGTGAACGCGGCCACAAACCGGTCCACGTCCGCCTCGTCGATGACGAGGGGCGGAATCAGCTTGATCACTTCGAGGTGGTCGCCGGAGACCTGGGTGAGGATCCGGTGCTTCTGGAGCAGCGGTACGACGACCATCTGCGCGAAGAGTCCCTTGCGGGCGGCCTGGAGCATGGTCCAGCGGCTGCGCAGCTTCAACGAGGACGGCCGGCCGAACTCGATGCCGATCATCAGCCCGCGTCCCCGCACCTCGTGCAGCAGCTCGTAGCGGTCGACCAGCGCGGCCAGCCTCTCACGCAGAGAATCGCCGGTGCGGCGGGCGTTGGCCACGGTCTCCTCGTCCTCCCACCGAGAGGACCGCGAGTCCGGCCGCCATGGCCTGGGCGTTGGAGCCGAAGCTGGCCGAGTGGACCAGCACTCGGTCCATCGAGGAGTAGACACGCTTGAAGATCCAGTCCTTGCCGAGTGTCGCCCCGACCGGCACATAGCCGCCGGAGAGCGCCTTGGCGACGCAGACCAGATCCGGTTCGACGCCCTCCTCGTGCTGGTACGCGTAGAAGTCGCCGGTCCGGCCCAGACCGGTCTGCACCTCGTCGGCGATGAGCAGGGCCTTGTGCTTGTGCAGCAGCTCCTGGGCGGCGCGCAGGAAGCCGGGCGGCGAGGCGTGCACGCCCTTGCCCTGGATCGGCTCGACGACCAGGCCGGCCACATCGCCGCGCTTCAGCTCGCGCCGCAGTGCGTCCAGGTCACCGAGGTCGATGGCGGTGTCGGGCAGCAGGGGTGCGAAGCCGTCCCGGAAGCAGTCCTCGCCGTTGACCGAGAGCGAGCCGGTGGTCAGTCCGTGGAAGGCGTGCGTGCAGTACAGGATCCTCGGCTTCCCGGTCGCGTACCGGGCGAACTTGAGCGCCGTCTCGACGGCCTCCGTACCGCTGTTGCCGAAGAACACCCGGTCCAGGTGCGGGCTGTGCGTGAGCAGCTTCTCTGCCAGCAGGCCGGGCAGTGGCTGGCAGTCGAAGCGGGTGAGGTCGGCGAGCGAGGCGTCCAGGACGTCGTGCAGCGCCTTGCGTACGACCGGGTGGTGCCGGCCGAGCCCCATCACACCGAAGCCGGCCAGCATGTCCAGGTAGTCGTTGCCCTCCGCGTCCCAGAAGTGCGCGCCCTCGGCCCGTTCGTAGACCTTGTCGAAGCCGATGGTGCGCAGCATGCGCGGGAGCTGGTGGTTGAGGTGCTTGGTGTGCAGCTCGTAGCGCTCGGCTCCGCGCTCCGCGAGGAGTTGCGCCAGATCGAAGCCCTTGGGCCCGTCGTCCTTCATGCCCCGCTCTCCTTGTGCCCGTTGTTCAGGGTGTCGCGCTCGTGGTGGCCGTCGTCGGCGGCCTTCGGCCGCACGGCCAGGGTCGCGCTGATGCGGCCGGCGATCTCGACCGGGGTGAGTCCGATGTCGGCCAGCACCTCTGCGCGCTTGCCGTGGGCGAGGAACTGCTCGGGAATGCCGAACGTGCGCAGCGGCACGTCGGTCCCCGCGTCCCGCAGCGCCTGCCCGACAGCCGAGCCGACACCGCCGGCCCGGCTGTTGTCCTCGACGACGGCGACGAGCCGGTGCCGTGCGGCGAGCGGGGCCAGCTGCCCGTCGACCGGCTTGACCCAGCGGGGGTCGACCACGGTGCAGCGGATGCCGGCGCCCGCGAGCAGGTCGGCTGCCCGCAGGCAGACGGGGGCCATGACGCCCACCGCGACCAGCAGCACATCGGCGTCCTCGTCGCGCTGCAGTACGTCCATGGAGCCGATCCGGCCGATGGCGGGGACGGGCTCCCCCACCGACTCCTTGGGGAACCGGATCACGGTCGGGGCGTCATCGACGTCGACGGCCTCGCGCAGCTGGGCCCGCAGCTGGCCGGCGTCGCGCGGTGCCGCGATCCGCAGTCCCGGCACGACCTGGAGCATGGACATGTCCCACATGCCGTTGTGGGACGCGCCGTCGGGCCCGGTGACACCGGCCCGGTCCAGCACGAAGGTCACCCCGCACCTGTGCAGCGCGACGTCCATCAACAACTGGTCGAAGGCCCGGTTGAGGAAGGTCGCGTAGACGGCGACGACGGGATGCAGTCCGCCGGTGGCCAGTCCCGCAGCCGAGACCGCCGCGTGCTGTTCCGCGATGCCCACGTCCCAGACCCGGTCCGGGAAGGCCTCGGCGAACTTCGTCAGCCCCACCGGGTGCAGCATCGCGGCGGTGATGGCGACGACGTCGGGCCGCTCCGCCCCGATCGCGGCGATCTCGTCCCCGAACACCGAGGTCCAGGACGGTCCGGCGGCGGGGGTGAGCGGGGCGCAGGTCAGCGGGTCCATCGCGCCGACGGTGTGAAAGCGGTCGGCATCGTCCTGGAGGGCGGGCTGATAGCCGCGGCCCTTCTCCGTGAGGCAGTGCACGAGTACCGGGCCGTGGAAGCGTTTCGCCCGTTGCAGCGCGGACTCGACGGCGGCGGTGTCATGGCCGTCGATGGGTCCGAGGTACTTCAGGCCGAGGTCCTCGAACATGCCCTGCGGGGCGAAGGCGTCCTTGAACCCCTTCTTGGCGCCGTGCAGCGACTCGTAGAGCGGCTGTCCGATGACGGGGGTCTGCTGGAGGACGCCCTTGCCCCAGGAGAGGAAGCGTTCGTAGCCGTCGGTGGTGCGCAGGGTGGCGAGGTGGTTGGCGAGGCCGCCGATGGTCGGCGCGTAGGAGCGCTCGTTGTCGTTGACGACGATGATCAGTGGCCGGTCCCTGGCGGCGGCGATGTTGTTCAGCGCCTCCCAGGCCATGCCGCCGGTGAGTGCCCCGTCACCGATGACCGCGACGACGTGGTCGGGGCGGCCCAGTACCTGGTTGGCCTTGGCGAGGCCGTCGGCCCAGCCGAGCACCGTGGAGGCGTGGCTGTTCTCGATGACGTCGTGCTCGGACTCCTCGCGGGAGGGGTAGCCGGAGAGGCCCCCCCTGCCACGCAGCTTGGAGAAGTCCTGCCGCCCGGTGAGGAGCTTGTGTACGTAGCTCTGGTGGCCGGTGTCCCACAGAACGCGGTCCACGGGCGAGTCGAACACCCGGTGCAGGGCGATGGACAGCTCCACGACGCCGAGGTTGGGCCCCAGGTGGCCGCCGGTCCTGGCCACCGCCTGAATCAGGAACTTGCTGATGTCCTCGGCCAGTTCACCGAGCTGTGGTTCGTTGAGCGTCTTGAGATCGTGCGGCCCCCGGATGCTCCGCAGAAGCGTCATGCCGGGCCCCCTCTCTAATCCTGTCTCAGCTCACGGTGACGGCGGGGACCCCCGATGGTGACGTTCCGGTCCTCGTCATCGGCTGCACCGGAACCGGTACGTCCCGGCCGACCGCCGCAGGCCCGGCCTGGACGCGCCGCGCACGGCGGCGCGTCGCGAGCGGCCGGGCCGGCGGCTCGCGGAGAGCCAGTGCCACTGGTTCTCCGGCGGTGATCACCTCACCGGTTCCCGCCGATGGTCTCCCGCGCGGCACGCAGGGATTCCTTCAGCGACCCCATGGTGGCCAGTACGGCGGTGGGCTCGTAGCCGCAGTGCGCCATGCAGTTGGCGCAGCGCGGGTCCTTGCCCCGGCCGTACTTGTCCCAGTCGGTCTTCTCGATGAGTTCCTGGTACGTCGGCACGTAGCCGTCGCTCATCAGATAGCAGGGCCGCTGCCAGCCGAAGAGCGAGTAGTTGGGAATGGCCCACGCCGTGCACGGGAAGTCGGCCTTGCCCTCCAGGAAGTCCAGGAAGAGCGGCGAGTGGTTGAGCCGCCACTTGGCCCGGTTGCCGCCCGCGAAGGACTTCTTGAACAGCTCGCGGGTCTGCTCGACTCCCAGGAAGTGCTCCTGGTCGGGTGCCTTTTCGTATGCGTAGGCGGGCGAGATCATCATCTCGTCCACCTTCAGATCGTCATTGAGGTAATTCATGACCTCGATGATCGTCTGCGGAGTGTCGGTGTTGAAGAAGGTGGAATTGGTGGTGACCCGGAAGCCGCGTCGCTTCGCCTCCTTGATCGCGGCGACCGCCTCGTCGAACACTCCTTCCTTGGCAACCGATTCGTCGTGCCGCTCGCGCAGCCCGTCGATGTGCACGGCGAACGCGAAGTAGGGCGACGGCGTGAATTTCTCGATCTTCTTCCGCAGCAGCATCGCGTTGGTGCAGAGGAAGACGTACTTCTTCTTTGCCACCAGCTGCCGGACGATTTCATCGATCTGCGGATGCATCAGCGGCTCACCGCCCGCGATGGAGACCATCGGGGCGCCGGATTCGAGCACCGCGCCGACGGCCTGGGCCACCGGCATCCGCTGCTTGAGAACTCCGGCCGGATGCTGAATCTTCCCGCAGCCTTCGCAGGCGAGATTGCAGGCGAACAGGGGCTCCAGCTCGACAATCAGCGGGAACTTGTCCCGCTTGCGAAGCTTCTGTTCAACAAGGTACGTCGCAATCTTGATGGTCTGACGGAGTGGCATGGCCATCTAGCTCACCTCCTGGGGAGCAGCAAAGATCGGTGCCATTCATAGAAAGCCGGTAGGACGGCACGGAGAACGCGGAATGCCGATATTCCACCGCGGACCGTGCCGATGCGGACGAGCTCATGCTGTGGAGCGTCCACGACCACCCGTACGGCCGCAACCGGGCGTGGCCCGGCGCGCAGGGCGGTGCGCAGAGTGGCGGCGGACTCCATGTCCACCGCGATCGCTCCGGTGGTCCGCAGCTCGGCCCGCTCATGCCCGCGTACGACATGGTCGGAGCCGGTCAGCGGGCCGGTGTGGACGGTGCGTCCCGGTACTGCTCTGGCCAGTGCGTCGGCAAGCAGTTCGGTGCCGGTACAGGCGGCCGACTCCCCGGCGAGCCGGGTCTCGTCGGCCACCACCAGATCTCCGGGGTGCATGCCGGGCGTCAGCCCGGCACAGAACCCCGAGGCGATGACCGCGGCTCCGAACGCCCGGCCCTCGCCGAGCGCCCGTACCACGGCTGTCTCTGCCGCCTTGGGTCCCATGCCCGTACGGATCACGGTCACGGGTCCCGACGCCCTGTCCGCCCTGCTCCTGCCGGTGCGCAGGGCGAGGTGTTCGATGCCGAGCGCACAGGCGATCAGCAGTGGGGCGGCGGGTCCGGGCGGCCCCGCGGGTTCGCCCATCAGGCCCCCTCACGGAGGTCCGTGCGGCCGGCGAAGGGGTCGCCGTGCACGTACCGCCCGAGTGCGGTGAGCGGGAAGACCTGCCGGTAGAGGTGGTAGTTGATGGAGAAGTCCCAGGGGAAACCGGTACCGGTGAAGTACGGCTCGTCCCAGGATCCGTCGGCCTGCTGGGTCTCGGTGAGCCAGGCGACGCCGCGGGCGGCTGCCGCAGTGTCCCGCCGGTCCGCGGCCAGGAGTGCGAGCAGCGCCCAGGCCGTCTGGGACGCGGTCGAGGCCCCGTGGCCGATCCACCTGTCCTCTTTGTAGGAGCGCAGGTCCTCGCCCCAGCCGCCGTCGTCGTTCTGGACGGACTCCAGCCAGTCGGCCGCGCGCCGGATCGAGGGATGCGCGGCAGGCAGTCCGGCGGCGACCAGGGCGGGCACCACAGAGCCTGTTCCGTATACGTAGTTGACGCCCCATCGGCCGAACCAGCCTCCGGCGGCGTCCTGTTCGGATAACAGCCACTCGATGCCGCGCCGGGTGACGGGGTTCGCGGAGTGCCCCTCGATGGCGAGCATCTCCACCACGTGCCCGGTGACGTCCGCGGACGGCGGGTCGATGACCTCACCGAAGTCGCAGAACGGCAGCCGGTTGGGGAACGGGCTGGTGTTGTCGGCGTCGAATGCCCCCCAGGCGCCGTTGCGGGACTGCATGCCGACGTTCCAGCGCACCCCCCGGGCGATGGCTGCCTCGACCCGTTCCGGATCCGGGTGCCGGACCCGGCGCAGCGCGAGGACCACTTCCGCGGTGTCGTCGATATCCGGGTAGTTGTCGTTATGGAACTCGAACGCCCAGCCTCCCGGCGGGAGTTGGGGCCTGCGCACCGACCAGTCACCCGGCCGGTCGATCTCCTCGTCGAGCATCCAGTCCGCCGCCTTCACCAGCGCCGGGTGATCGGGGCGCAGGCCCGCGTCGGCGAGCGCGATGGTGGCGAGGCAGGTGTCCCAGACCGGGGACTGGCAGGCCTCGATCATGCGGGCGCCGTCCTCGCGCCAGACCGCGAACCGGTCGAGCGAGGCGAGTCCGGCCCGCATCACCGGGTGGTCGAGGTCGTAGCCCAGCAGGTGCAGCGCGATGACGGAGTAAACGGCGGGCGGCTGGATGCCGCCCCAGCAGCCGTCGTTCTCCTGGCGTTCGATGATCCAGCGGGCGGCCGCGTTCGTCGCCAGGCGGCGCACCCGGCGCGGGGCGATCCGGTGATAGAGGTGCAGCGCCTTGTCGAGGCGCTGGAAGACACCGTCCCAACTGGCCGCCGGTGCGGGGCGCCTGGGTGGGTTCGGTTCGCCGGGGTCGGTGTGCAGCTCGTCCAGTGCGAAGGGGGCGGGCCGGACCGGCCGCTTCGCGGAGACGACCGTGAGCGGCACGATGGTCTGGCGGGCCCAGCAGCCGAAGTCGTAGATGTTGAGCGGGACCCATTTCGGGAAGAACATCAGCTCGGGCGGGAGTTCCGGCAGGTCGTCCCATTTCCACCAGCCGAACAGGGCCAGCCAGATCCGGGTGAACACCCGGCTCGCCGCGATCCCGCCCTGCTCCCTGACCCACCCCGCGGCGCGGAGCATGTGCGGGTCTTCCGGCCGGTCCCCGGCCAGCCGCAGTGCCACGTACGCCTCGATGGTGGCGGAGAGGTCCCCCGGTCCGCCGTGGAACGTGGCCCAGGTGCCGTCACCGAGCTGCTCGCCGCGGATGAAGCGGCCGGCCGCCTGGACCGTGGCGGAATCCTGGATTCCGAGGAACTGGCGGAGCAGGAGGTCCTCGGCGTCCATGGTGACGTTGGTGGCGAGGTCGCCCTTCCACCAGCCCTGTTCGTTCTGCTGACCGAGGAGGTGCTCCACCGAGCGTTCCGCGGCCCGCCGCGCGGCGGCCAGTACGTCGTCCGCGGCGATGGTTGATTCGGTTGTCGGTCTACTGGCCGAGGCTGCGCGGGGGTCCACAGCCCCGGTGCTTCCGTCGGTCGTCGCTGTCATGGCTTCCCCTTCGTGCAGTTGTTCCTCTGCTGTGCTGGGGTCTCCGTCGGCCGGCGCCCGTGACGGGCACCGGCCGGCGACTGCGAGTCATATGGAACAGATGGCGATCATCTCTTTCGTACGACGACGAAGTCAGCGAGCGCCGTGAGCTGCGCCCGCACGGTTTCCGGCATGCCGACACCGTGCAGCGCCTCGATGGCGACCGCATGCTGACGACGCGCCTCCTGAGCGGTCCATTCACGGCCGCCCGCCTCCTCGATGAGCGCCGCACGGGCGGCGAACTCCTCTTCGGAGAAGCTGTCGAAGTCGCTGCTCTTCGCGTCGGCGGCGAGCAGCTCGCCCAGGCGCTCGGAGGCCGGTCCGCCCGCGGCGAGCGCGGCGACGACCGGCAGGGACTTCTTGCGCTGGCGCAGATCGCTCCACGTCTGCTTGCCCGTGGACTCCGGGTCGCCCCAGATCCCGAGCAGGTCGTCGACCGCCTGGAAGGCGAGGCCGAGGTGGTAGCCGTACGCCTCCAGGACGTCGGCGGTACGGTCGTCGGCGCCGCCGAGCACCGCGCCGATGGAGCAGGCGCAGGCGAGCAGGGCGCCCGTCTTGTTGCCCTCCATCTCCAGGCACTCCTCGACGGTGACCCGCTCGCGGTGCTCGTAGGAGATGTCCTGGGCCTGCCCGTCGATGAGCTTGCGGGTGGCCGAGGTCAGCCGCCGGGCCGCCCGGCCCGCCTCGACGGTGCCGAGCTCCAGCAGGATCTCGTTCGCCAGCGCGAACAGCGCGTCGCCGACCAGGATCGCCTGGGCGGGGCCGTGCACCTTCCACACCGTGTCGCGGTGGCGCCGCTGCTCGTCGCCGTCCATCAGGTCGTCATGCAGCAGCGAGAAGTTGTGCACGAGCTCGACAGCCACGGCGCCGGGAACGCCGGCCTCCGCGGCGGCGCCGGCCGCTTCCGCGGACAGCAGGGCCAGCGCCGGACGCACGGCCTTGCCGCCGTCGCCGTCGGAGGGCCTGCCCTGGGCGTCGATCCAGCCGAAGTGGTAGGCGGCCACGGTGTCCATGGGCGGTGCGAGCCGGTCAACGGCGGCCCGGAGCACCGGCGTGGAAAGGGCCCGTCCGCGCTCCAGAAGCGCGGTGACGTCCGTGGTGTCCGCCACGGTGTCGGAAGCCGGATTCGCCGGGGTCACTGACTCTCCTCTTGTTCCGGTGGTACTGCTCATGCCGCCTCCTGCAGCGGATGTTCGTGGGGGCGGCCGAGTGCCAGGAGTGCGGCGTCCGCTGCGCCGGCACCGCTGCGGACGGCGCCCTCCATCGTGGCGGGCCAGCCGGTGGCGGTCCACGCTCCGGCCAGGAAGAGGCCGGGGGCACCGGTACGGGTGCCGGGCCGCAGCCGGCCGACTCCGGGGGCGGGCGCGAAGGTCGCCGTCCGTTCCCGGGTGACGAAGAAGTCCCTGATCCCGGCACCGCGTGCGGCCGGCAGCAGCCGTTCCAGCTCGGGCAGGTAGCGCGCGCGCAGTTCGGCGACGGGCAGCTCGATCTCCTCGCCGGCCGCCGACTGGGAGACCGCGAGGTACTGCCCGGGTCCGGTGAGGCCAGAGGCCTCCGTCCGGTCGAAGACCCACTGGACCGGCGAGCCGAGTGCGGTGAAGAACGGCCGCCGCAGCACCTTGCGGTCGTAGACGACGTGCACGTTGAGGATGGGTGAGCTGCCGATCTCCAGCAGCTTCTCCGGGGCGTCGAGCGCGCCCTCGGGCAGCAGGTCGTGGGTCTCGCGCTGCGGCACGGCCAGCACCACGGTGTCCGCCTCGATCCGCTCGGCCCCGGTCTCGACCACCCAGCGTCCGTCGTCGGTACGGGTGAGCGCCGAGGCCTTGGTCCGGAGTTCGGTGCGGACGCCGGCGGCGTCCAGGGCCTTGCGGCTCAGCGTGTCGTGGATGTCGCCGAGCGGCACGCTCGCCCAGCCGATGTCGGCGGCGCCGGGCTCGGAGAGGAGGCCGGTCTTGAAGACCTTCGCGGCGAGCGCGAGTGAGGAGTTCGGCGCGGTGGCGTTGAGCGTGGCGACGCCGACCAGGTCCCAGAGGGCCTCGATGGTGCGCGGCGACTGGCCGTGCCGGGCGAGCCAGCTGCCGAAGTCGATGTCGTCCAGCGCCGGGTCGTCCGGGTCGAGCCGGCCCAGGGCCAGCGCGGCGCGCCCGACGCCCGCCCGTTCGGTGAGCGAGAGGTGCGGGTATCCGGCGAGTCCGGCGGCGAGGTGGAACGGGACCGGCAGGCCGTTGCGGCGCAGCCGTCCGAGCCGGGGCCCCGCGAGCCGTCCGACATCGAGAACGGGCACGTCCAAACGGTTTTGCAGGGGGGCCAGACGGGCGCCCTCGACCCGGTCGAGGAACCAGCGGTACGCGGTGCAGCAGCGCAGGTAGACGTGCTGTCCGTTGTCGACCGTCAGTTCGCCGCGCCGGAAGGAGAAGGCGAGGCCGCCGAGCCGGGGCCGGCCTTCGAGCAGGGTCACGTCAAGCCCGGCGTCGGCCAGGCGCAGGGCGGAGGTGATGCCGGCGAGCCCGCCACCGATCACCACCGCCCGGGAGGAACGCAGCCTGTCGTCCGTCATGAATCCCCCTCTCGCCAGGTCTTTCCCGTCAGGGACGCAGCGGTACGACCGAGGGTTGCCCGCCGTCCGCACTGATCATCCATGGTGCTCATGGTGCGCGAGATGTCCGTGCGGCGCATTCAGACACGCCCCCTGGCCGTCCGGCGCGAAATGTAGCGGGCGTCGAGACCGGACAGGCCGCGCACCGCCACGTACGCCTTCTCGTGGCCCGGCAGCGAGACCCGGCCGCGCAGCACCGCCTCGGGATCGCGCTCGATCCGGTCCAGGAGTCTGCGGTAGATACCGGCCATCGCCGCCACACAGGCGCCGCTGCGCCGGTCCAGCATCGGCAGCAGCCGATAGCCCTCCGCGAACAGGGCGCGGGCGCGCCGGACCTCGAAGTGGATCAGCCCGGCGAAGTCCGAGCCGGGCGGCGGGGTGGCTCGGTAGAAGCCCTCGGAGCAGCCGAACTTGGCGAGGTCGTCGGCGGGCAGATAGGTGCGCCCGTTGCCCGCGTCCTCGCGGACGTCGCGCAGGATGTTGGTCAGCTGGAGTGCGAGGCCGAGCGTGTCGGCGTACTCCGCGGCGCGTTCCGAGCCGGGCGCGCCCGGCTCCGTACCGAAGACGCCCAGGCTGAGACGGCCGATGGCGCCCGCGACGCACCGGCAGTAGATCTTGAGGTCGTCCCAGGTCTCGTAGGTCGCGCCGCGCACGTCCATCAGCACACCGTCGATGAGCTCGTCGAGCCCCTCCAGCGGAAGCGGGAACCTGCGGGCGGCATCCGCGAGCGCCACGGCCACCGGATCGGTGTCGTCCTCCTCCACCGCGCCGTCCCGTACCCGGTCCAGGAGTGTGCGGGTGCTCTCCAGGCGGACGCGTTTGGTCTCCGGCTCCAGCTCACCGTCACCGATGTCGTCGACACGACGGGAGAAGGCGTACAGCGCCGACATGGCCTGTCGCTTCTCGGCCGGCAGCAGCCTGATGCCGTACGCGAAGTTCCGCGCCTGCTGTCCGGTGACCGCCTCGCAGTAACTGTATGCGGCCTGTACCGGTGCCGACATGTACGTCGTCTGTCCCTCCACGGTCCGGCTCACCCCTCTCTACGCGCTCTTCGCAAGACAACTCCCACCTCGCGCAGCAGGCTGGGCTTGGTGGGCTTGGGCGGTCCGGGCAGTACGTCGAACCCGGCGGCCGCGATCGCGGTGAGGGCGGCACGCCCCCCTCCGACGAATCCGGCGAGAAGCAGCTTGAGCCTGCCGTGGACGCTACCCACCAGAGGGGTGCCTTCATTCAGCAGATTCCCGGCGCGTTCCGCCTCGTAAGCGACCAGTGCCCGCACCGATGCGCCCCCGGTGGGGGCTGCCAGATCGGATTCGGCCACGTGAAACCTCGCCATGTCGTCGGCCGGCAGGTAGATCCGGTCCCGGCCGAGATCCTCGGTGACGTCCTGGAGGTGCTCGACGATCTGCAGCGCGGTGCAGACGGCGTCGGAGCGGCGGATGCGCTCCGGGCTCGCGGTCCCGGTGAGCTGGAGGACCAGGCGGCCGACGGGGTTGGCGGAGAGCTCGCAGTAGGCGAGCAGTTCCTCGTACGTCCCGTAACGGCGGATCTTCTGGTCCTGCCGGTTGGCCTCGATGAGGCCGAGGAAGGGTTCGGGGGTGAGCGCGCGGCGGCGCACGGTGGGGCGAAGTGCCTGCAGGAGGGGGTGGTGCGGGGCCTCGCCCGTGGTGGCGAAGATCCTGCGCAGGTCGGTCTCCAGCGCGTCGAGCATGGCGAGCCGGTCCTCACTCTGTGCCGGGTCGAGACCGAGGTGGCGGGCGTCGGCGCCGCCGGGGGCGAGGTCGCCGTCACCGATGTCGTCGACGAGACGGGCATAGCCGTAGACGGCCATCAGATCGTCGCGCCAGGCGCGCGGCAGGAAGAACGGAGCCACCGGGAAATTCTCGTCGGCGGCCTTGGCAAGGGTTCCGGGTACGGCGGAATCAAGCCGCATCCGGCGGGCTCGCGTCACTGCGGACCGCCCTGCACGGGGACGGCGTGAGCACCTCGGAGCTGGAGATCATCCGTCATAGCCGTCACATCTCCCGTTCTACACTGCCGACCCAAAACAACCCATTCCGGACACGCCGCCCGCCCTTCCCAGTGCGGAGGACCCCCAGGGGCCTTCCGCTCAGGCGGTATCGCCCCACTTGCAACGAATCAGCACCGGTACAGCTTACGTTGTACAACGCTCATCGATACGCCGGGGTGCGGGCCACCTGGGGAGTGCGCGCCGTGCCGTGCCAACTTTCCCCGCGCGCCACTGAATTGACGTCATCCGGCGGGAGGAGATCTTGCCGGGGCACATACGACGAGCCGTGGACGCGCGGTGTCCGGACCCCGGTCCGGACACGCGCTGCGGCCCCCGCCGGAGAGGTCCGGTGGGGGCCGCAGCGGTGCGCGGGGCAGGGAGGCGCTACTTGCCGGTCTCCCGCTCGTACGCCTTCAGGACCTCTTCGGTCGGGCCGTCCATCAGCAGTTCGCCCTTCTCCAGCCACAGCACCCGGTCGCAGGTGTCCCTGATCGACTTGTTGCTGTGACTGACCAGGAAGACGGTGCCCGCCTCCTTGCGGAGCTCCCGGATACGCGCCTCGGAACGGATCTGGAACTTGCGGTCACCGGTCGCCAGCGCCTCGTCGATCATGAGGACGTCGTGGTTCTTGGCGGCCGCGATCGAGAACCGCAGCCGGGCCGCCATGCCGGAGGAGTACGTCCGCATCGGCAGCGTGATGAAGTCGCCCTTCTCGTTGATGCCGGAGAAGTCGACGATGTCCTCGTACCGCTCCCGGATCTCCTCGCGGCTCATCCCCATGGCGAGTCCGCCCAGGACGACGTTGCGCTCGCCGGTCAGATCGCTCATCAGCGCCGCGTTCACCCCGAGCAGCGAGGGCTGGCCGTCGGTGTAGACCTTGCCCCGCTCGGTCGGCAGCAGCCCCGCGATGGCCCGCAGCAAGGTGGATTTGCCGGAGCCGTTGGTCCCGATGAGACCGATCGCCTCGCCCCGGTAGGAGGTGAAGGACACGCCGCGCACGGCGTGCACCTTGCGGATCCCGCGCTCCTCGCCCTTGCCGCGGCGCAGTATCCGGCTCAGTGCCGCGGTGGCGCCGCCCTTGCCACCGCCGCCGCCGTTGACGCGGTACACGATGTGCACATCGTCGGCGATCACGGTGGGGACGCGCCCCCCGGTGTTGTCCTCAGCCACGGCCGTACCGTTCCTCTGCCTTCCAGAAGTACACGAATCCCGCGATGCCCACCAGGAGCGCCCAGGCGAGCGCGACCAGCCAGACGTGCGACGGCAGGTTCTCGGAGCCGTAGCCATCGATCATCGCAAACCGGACCAGGTCCATGTAGATGGCCGCGGGGTTGTACTGCAGCACATCAGCGATCCAGGACGGCTTGTCCGCGAGCATCACCGGGATGGAGAACATGACGCCCGACGCGTACATCCAGGTTCGCATGATGAACGGCATCAGCTGCGCCAGGTCGGGGGTCTTGGCACCGAGCCTCGCCATGATCAGCGCCAGGCCGGTGTTGAAGAAGAACTGCATCACCAGGGCGGGGACCACCAGCAGCCACGAGAGCCGCGGGTAGCTGCCGAAACCGACCGTCACCGCGACCAGCACGATCATCGAGTACAGCAACTGCTGGAGCTGCTGCAGCGAGAAGGAGATGGGCAGCGAGGCACGGGGGAAGTGCAGCGCGCGGACCAGGCCGAGGTTGCCGGCGATGGCCCGGACGCCCGCCATCACGGAGCTCTGGGTGAAGGTGAAGACAAAGACCCCGGTCACCAGGAACGGGATGAAGACATCCTGCGGAATCCCCCGCTTCGTGCCGAGGATCAGGCCGAAGATGATGAAGTAGACCGCGGCGTTCAGGAGCGGGGTGGCCACCTGCCACAGCTGGCCCAGCTTCGCCTGGCTGTACTGAGCGGTCAGCTTCGCCCGGGAGAACGCCATGATGAAGTGGCGTCGCCCGCGCAGCTGGCGCACGTACTCGAAGAGCCCCGGCCGGGCTCCGCTCACCGTCAGACCGTACTTCGCGGCCAGCTCGGCCGAGCTCAGGCCGTCGTCTGCCGATGGCGGGGTGCTCAGCGCGACCGCACCATCATGGGTTGTGTCACTCACCAGATAAGACTCTCGTATTCAAAATGCGCAGCCAGTCGCGGGCGCGTCTCAGGGCGGACAGGTCCCGAAAAGAAAAATACGCCTCATGCTCCCAGGGGCGAGCCTCTCAGATGACCGGAGGGCGGCCTAGTCGCGTCAGCCGCCACACCGTACGCCACTTCATGGGGCGTCGCGGTCCGCAGGGCTTCGACCAGCCTTCCCGGAAGCCGCCGAACCAGGCCTTGAGCGCCGGGCCGGACGGCTTGCGGAGCAGGGTCAGCAGCAGCCACACACCCAGATACACGGGGACCAGGGGCGCGGGCAGGTTACGGCGGGCCAGCCAGACCCGGTTGCGGGCCACCATGCGGTGGTAGACGGCGTGCCGGGACGGGGCGGTGGTGGGGTGGTTCAGCACCATGTCGGCGCGGTAGTCGATCAGCCAGCCGGCGTCCAGCGCCCGCCAGGCCAGATCGGTCTCCTCGTGCGCGTAGAAGAAGTCGCCCGGCAGCGGGCCGACCTCCGCGATGACCCGGGTGCGTACGGCGTTGGCGCCGCCGAGGAACGTCGTCACCCGGGACGAGCGCAGCGGGTCGGCCGCCCGCAGCCGCGGCACGTGGCGGCGCTGGGTCTCCCCGGTGTCCGGGTCTGCGATCCGGAAGCTGATGATGCCGAGCTTGGGATCGGCCTCGAACGCCTGCCGGCACAGCTCGGCGGTGTCGGTGAGCGGCAGCAGTCCGTCGTCGTCCAGGAACAGCAGGGCGTCCACGTCGGCGCCGGAAGGGCCGAAGGCCTCGATACCGACGTTGCGGCCGCCGGGGATGCCCAGGTTCTCGGGCAGCTCGACGGTGCGCACGCCCGCGGGGACGTCCGGTACCGGGGAACCGTTGCCGACGACGACCACCTCGATCCGGTCGCCCTTCTGCGCGGCGACCGAATCGAGCAGGGCACGCAGCTCGGCCGGGCGGTTGCCCATCGTGATGATGACCGCGCCGAGTTTCATGGGGGTGCTCACTTCAGCCTGCTCGATGCCAGGACCGACACGAGGTGGAGGAGGGTCTGCAGCAGGGCGATGCCGGCCAGCACCGCGACCGCGAGGCGGCTGAAGAAGAGGTCGTCCCGGACCGCGTCCAGGACGGCCGCGACCAGGATCACCAGCGAGGCCTCGACGCACAGGATCAGCCGGTGGAACTTGAGCGCACCGGCCGCCCGGCGGGCGAACGCCATGCCGGACGAGCGCGGCTCTGACGCCGCCTCCTTGACCGGCGGCAGCCCGCCCTGGTGCCGTGCGACCCCGACCAGGTCCGTCTCGGCCTTGATCAGGATGGCGCCCAGGGCCGCGAGCGTCCCCAGGAAGGCCCAGAGCCAGTCGATCCGTCCGTTGCCCCACAGGTCGGCGGCGCGCAGGCCGAAGCCGACCAGCACGGCGGCGTCGCAGAGGTAGGCGCCGACCCGGTCCAGGTAGACGCCGCCCAGCGAGAACTGCTTCTTCCAGCGGGCCAGCTCGCCGTCGACGCAGTCGAGCAGCAGGTAGAGCTGGACCATGACCACGCCGAGCAGCGCGCCGGTGATGCCCGGAACGAGCAGGGCCGGAGCGGCGAGCACACCCGCGATGGTCATCAGGTACGTCAGCTGGTTGGGTGTGATCCTGGTGTTCACCAGGTACCGGTCCACACGCAGCGAGACCTCGCGCATGTATATCCGGCCCGCCCAGTGTTCGCCGCTGCGCCGGTCCTTGACGCCCGGGGGGTGAACGACCGGACGAAGTTCAGCTACTGATGGTCTTGGCATAGTCGGCGTACGCGTCCCTGATCTGGTCGGTGGACAGGCTGAGGTGTTCCAGGACCGTGAAGCGTCCCGGACGGGTCTGCGGGGCGTAGTCGACGGCCTGGACGAACTCGTCGGCGGTGAAGCCGATCTCCGTGGGCAGGACCGGAAGGCCGTGCCGGCGCAGGACCTCCGCGAAGAGCCCCGACTCCTCGCGGGCTCCGCGCAGGTGCATGGCGAAGGCCGCGCCGAGGCCGACCTGCTCGCCGTGGCTCGCGGCCCGCTTGGGGAAGAGCAGGTCGAAGGCGTGGCTGATCTCGTGGCAGGCGCCGGACGAGGGGCGGGTGTCGCCGCTGATCGAGATGGCGATGCCGGATAGCACCAGCGACTCCGCGAGAACGGTGAGGAACTCGTCGTCCGCGACGGTGCCCGGGTGGCGCAGCACCGCCTCGCCTGCGGTACGGGCCATGGCCGCGGCCAGTCCGTCGATCTGCTCGTCGTTGACCTGGTGCGAGAGCTCCCAGTCGGCGATCGCGGAGATGTTGGAGATCGCGTCGCCGATGCCGGAGCGCACGAAGCGGTCCGGGGCCTCCCGGATCACCGAGAGGTCGATGACCATGGCGATCGGCATCGGGACGCCGTAGGAGCCGCGTCCGTTGTCGTTGTCCAGGGTCGCGACGGGTGAGCAGAGGCCGTCGTGGGCCAGGTTCGTGGCGACGGAGACCAGCGGCAGGCCGACCCGGGCCGCGGCGTACTTCGCCACGTCGATGATCTTGCCACCGCCGAGACCGACCACGGCGTCGTACCGCTTGCCCTTGATGTCGTCGGCCAGCTGCACGGCGGCGTCGATGTTGCCGCCCGGCACGCAGTACCAGTCGGCGCCCGGCAGGGCCGGTGCGAGCTTCTCGCGCAGGGCCTGTCCCGAGCCGCCGCTGATCGCGATCGCGAGCTTGCCGGAGGCGGAGATCCGCTGGTCCGCGAGCAGGCCGGCCAGGTCGTCCATCGCGCCCCGGCTGATGTCGACGAAGACCGGGGAAGGGATGAGCCGGGTCAGTACTGGCACGCGATCTCCCGGCCCTTCGCGAGGTCGTCGTGGTTGTCGATCTCGACCCAGGTGACCTCACCGATGGGGGCCACGTCGACGGTGAAGCCCCGGTCGACGAGCTCCTGGTAGCCGTCCTCGTAGTAGAGGTCGGGGTCGCGCTCGAAGGTCGCCCTGAGTGCGTCGGCCAGCTCCTCCGCGGCCTCGGCCTCGATGAGGGTGACACCGATGTACTCGCCGGTGGCGGTGGCCGGGTCCATCAGCTTGGTGATCCGCCGGACCCCCTTGCCCTCCTCCGTGATGACCTTCATCTCCTCGTCGGCGAGGTTCTTCACCGTGTCGAGGGCGAGGATGATCTTCTGGCCCTTGCCGCGCGCGTCCAGCAGGGTCCGCTCCACGGACACCGGGTGCACGGTGTCGCCGTTGGCCAGGATCACGCCGCGCTTGAGGACCTCGCGGGCGCACCACAGGGAGTAGGCGTTGTTCCACTCCTCGGCCTTGTCGTTGTCGACGAGGACGATCTTGAGCCCGTACTTCGCCTCCAGCTCCTCCTTGCGGTCGTACACGGCTTCCTTGCGGTAGCCGACGACGATCGCGACCTCGGTGAGGCCGATCTCCGCGAAGTTGGCCAGCGTGAGATCGAGGACGGTCTTCTCGCCGTCCACCGGCACGAGGGCCTTGGGGAGCGTGTCGGTGTAGGGGCGCAGGCGCCGTCCTGCGCCGGCTGCCAGTACGAGGCCGATCATGCGGCTTCTCCTTCGTCGTGAACGGCGGGTGCCCCGGAGGACCCCCAGAAGCGGATGGACTCCACCAGCACGACCAGTGCCACGGCCACTGCGAGAGCGGTGAGTGCCACGGTGAAACCCGAGGCTCCGGTGAGTACGGCCGCGAGCACGGCCACCACCAGGACCCGGCCCTCGTGCCCGCCGATCGTGCGCACCAGCCACTGGGGCGGCGCGCCGGTGCCGCCTCGGATGCGGTACACCGTGTCGTAGTGATGGTAGGCGACCGCCGATACGAGCCCGAAGGCCGCGGGAAGCGCCCCGTCGATGTCACTGCGGGCGGCCAGCGCGAGGACCGTGCAGTACTCGGCCGCCCGGAAGACCGGGGGTACGAGCCAGTCGAGTGCGCCCAGGAGCGGGCGGGCGACGGCTATGCCGGAGCAGACCGTGTAGAAGACCGCGGCGACGATCATCTGCCGGCTGCCGAACGGCTGCTGGAGCGAGGCCGCGATCAGCGCGCCCGCCCCGACGACCGCCAGCACCGGGGCGGTCCAGGAGCCCGGGATCCGGGGGCTGACCGCCGCCACCAGCTGGGCGAACGGGCCGGAGTCCGCGAGGTCCGCGAGTGCCTGCGCGGCCCGGGGCGTGCGCCGGGCCTTGCGGGTCAGCGAGCGCAGCAGCCGGCCTGCCGTGGTGTAGCAGGCCGCGAAGGCGCAGCCGACGAGCAGCGCGTAGAAGACGATCCGGGGCGTGGTGAACGCGGTCAGTACGGCGATCATCGCCCAGCGCTCACCGATCGGGAGCACGATCATCCGGCGCAGCCACACCGTCCAGGAGACGCTGTCGAGCTTGTCGGAGAGAGCGGCCGTGGGGCTGGAGTTCGCCACCGCGTCATGGTTGGCCTCGTTGAACGAGAAGTCGATGACGTGGCGGCAGGACTGGAGCACCATCGCGCCGAGCGCCAGTACCCAGACGTCGTCGCCGCCCCGGGCCGCGCCGAGTGCGAGGCCCGCGTAGTACGCGTACTCCTTGGCGCGGTCGAAGGTGGCGTCGAGCCAGGCGCCCATCGTCGAGTACTGGAGCGAGTAGCGGGCGAGCTGCCCGTCGGTGCAGTCCAGGACGAAGGAGAAGAGGAGCAGCAGTCCGGCGGCGACGTATCCGCCGCGGGTGCCGGTGGCCGCGCAGCCGGCCGCGATCAGGGCGGTCAGCAGCGATGCCGTCGTGACCTGGTTCGGGGTGAATCCCCGGCGCGCGCACCAGCGGGCGATGTAGCGCGAGTAGGGGCTGATGCAGTACGTGGTGAAGAAGCCGTCGCGGGCCTTCACGGCGCTCCGCAGCCGGATCGCCTCGTCGTCGACGGCGGCGACCGAGGCGAGCGCGGCGGCGCGGGCGGCCTCGTCGGCCGGGACGGCCGCGACGAGCGAGCCGAGCTCCAGTCGCTGCACCACGGTGCCCCCGGTGTCCATGGCGACGGCGAGCCGGCCGGGCACGGTGCGGTCGGTGACCGTGACGGTGTCGCCGGGCGGGCCGGCGGGGACGCCGCCGCCGTCCGCCGCGCTGGTGCTGCCCAGGGCCTGGACCAGGGCGGCACGCGCCTCGGGCTGCACGGTGAGCACGCCGGGCACGGTGACGGCGGGGTAGCGGGGGTCGGTCAGTCCGAGCCGCAGGGCGTGGACATGGCCGACGAAGCGGGAGTCGACGAGCGCGACCCGGCTGTCGGCGGGGACGACGGACAGCAGCCGCGCGGCCTCACTGACATCGGCGGCGGCCTGTACATCGAAGCCGAGTGACCGCAGATCGTCCTCGATGGACGATCCGGGCTCGGGAGCACCTGTGAGAATGGCGGTCGACAGACGAACTCACTCCTTGGTGCTGACACGGGTCGGCGCGCGACAGTACGGCCCCGATGCGGGCCGGCGGCATGTCGGCAGAGGCTATCGGATGAACGGAAGCGGGAGTTCACTGCCCGTTTATGCTCCGTTCCGGGCGGGCCGGGATCATGCGGCGCCGCCCGCGATCATCATCGTCGATGGCGGCCTCCACTGACAAAACGTGGTCGGGCGGCCCTGCGGAGCCGGTGCGCGGGAGAGAGCGGATCGGGTCGTTAGGGTGGCGCGCATGACATGGCTGATCACAGGCGGAGCGGGATATATCGGAGCACATGTGGTGCGGGCCATGAAGGGGGCGGGTGAGCGGGTGGTCGTTCTCGACGACCTCTCGTCCGGCAACCCGGACCGGCTGCCGGCCGAGATCCCGCTGGTCCGGGGCTCGACGGCCGACCGCGCACTGCTGGACCGGGTGCTGGCGGAGCACGCGGTGACCGGTGTGATCCATCTCGCGGCGAAGAAGCAGGTCGGCGAGTCCGTCGAGAAGCCGCTCCTGTACTACCGGGAGAACATCGGCGGGCTGACCGTCCTCCTGGAAGCCGCCGCGGCCGCCGCGGTACGGAGCTTCCTGTTCTCCTCGTCGGCCGCGGTGTACGGCGTACCGGAGGCGGAGCTGATCACCGAGGAGGCCCCCTGCGCCCCGATCAACCCGTACGGGGAGACCAAGCTCGCCGGGGAGTGGCTGGTGCGGGCCGCCGGGCGGGCGTACGGGCTGTCCACCGGCTGCCTGCGCTACTTCAACGTGGCGGGCGCGGCGGCGCCGGAGCTCTCCGACACCGGCGTCTTCAACGTGATCCCGATGTTCTTCGACCGGCTGACCCGGGGCGAGGCCCCGCTGATCTTCGGTGACGACTACGCGACGCCGGACGGCACCTGCATCCGCGACTACATCCACGTGGCCGATCTGGCCGACGCGCACCTGGCCGTCGCCCGGCGGCTCGCCGCCCAGGAGGGCCCCGGGGACCTGACCGTCAACATCGGTCGCGGCGAGGGTGTCTCGGTGCGCGAGCTGGCCGCTCTGGTGGCGGAGGTCACCGGTCTGGAGCGGCAGCCCGAGTTCGAGCCGCGGCGGCCCGGGGACGCCTCGAAGGCGGTCGCGTCCTGCGACCGGATCTCCGGGGAACTGGGCTGGGCGGCCCGGCGCGGGGTCCGCGAGATGGTCGAGTCCGCCTGGCGGGGCTGGCTGCTGCACCACCCCGCCCCGCCTGCTCCGTGAGCTGTACCGCCGGGCCGTCCGCCGCTCTGACCTGCGAGCATTACCGCAGGTCAGAGTAGTTGGCAACGGTGTTCACTGCCGTGTTGCCCGATACCCCCCGCCCGTAGTTCACTGGCATTGCCCGGGGCGAAACGCCTCCGGGTCCGCGCGACGACCGGGAGGCGTCCCCATGGGGGCTGGGCACGACCACGGACATACGCACGGCGGCCCCGCACCGACCGGCACGGCGGCCGCCGCGTACCGGGGGCGGCTGCGGATAGCGCTGGGCATCACGCTCACGGTGACGGTCATGGAGATCGCCGGCGGGCTGCTCTCCGGCTCCCTGGCGCTGATCGCCGACGCGGCCCACATGGCGACCGACGCGCTCGGTCTGGGCATGGCCCTGCTGGCGATCCACTTCGCCAACAGACCGGCCGGGCCCAACCGCACCTTCGGCTACGCCCGCGCCGAGATCCTCGCCGCGCTGGCCAACTGTCTGCTGCTGCTCGGGGTCGGCGGCTACCTCCTGTTCGAGGCGGTGGAGCGCTTCGTCAGCCCGGCCGACACCAGGGGCGGGCTGACGATCGCCTTCGCCCTGGTCGGCCTGGTGGCGAACATGGTGTCGCTGTCGCTGCTGATGCGCGGGCAGAAGGACAGCCTCAATGTCCGGGGCGCCTATCTGGAGGTACTCGCGGACACCCTCGGTTCGGTGACCGTGCTGATCTCGGCGGGCGTCATCCTGGCCACCGGCTGGCAGGCCGCCGACCCGATCGCCTCGCTGCTCATCGGCCTCATGATCGTTCCTCGTACGGTGAAGCTGCTCAGGGAGACGCTGAACGTCCTGCTGGAGTCGGCGCCCAAGGGTGTCGAGATGGGTGAGGTGCGCGACCACATCACGGCACTGCCGGGGGTGCTGGACGTCCACGACCTCCATGCCTGGACGATCACCTCCGGCATGCCGGTGCTCTCCGCCCATGTGGTGGTGCACCAGGAGCTGCTCGACTCGATCGGGCACGAGAAGCTCCTGCACGAGCTTCGGGGCTGCCTCGGCGACCACTTCGACGTCGAACACTGCACCTTCCAGCTGGAGCCGAGCGGGCACGCGGAGCACGAGGCGAAGCTGTGCCGCTGAGCGCCTGATGACCCCCGAGCGCGAACGGGCCCGAGGAGGGCGGCGGCCGCCGGAATCACCGATGTACGGTGGACTCCACTCTCGATCAAAGGTTCCTCACCTTGCCCGATACCGATCACACGCGGCTCTGGACGACCCGCCCGGAGACACCCTCGGACATCGCCGCCGTGCACGCGGTGAACTCCGCCGCGTTCGAGACGCGGGCAGAGGCCGATCTGGTCGACGCCCTGCGCCAGGATCCGGCGGCCTGGCTGCCCGGTCTCTCCTTCGTCGCGGAGGCGGCTGACGGATCCGTGGCCGCCCACGCCCTGCTGACCCGCTGCCTGGTCGGGGGCGCGCCGGCGCTGGCCCTCGCCCCGGTGGCCACGGCGCCCGAGTGGCAACGCCGGGGCGCCGGACAGGCCGTGGTGCGGGCCGCGCTCGACGCTGCGCGGGCGCGTGCGGAGCCGCTGGTGCTGGTGCTCGGGCATCCCGGGTACTACCCGAGGTTCGGCTTCGTGCCCGCGTCGCGGTACGGCATCCGGCCGGGCTTCGAGGTGCCGGACGAGGCGATGATGGCGCTGGTCCTCGATGATTCCGGGCCGGTTCCCCTGGGCACGATCCAGTATCCGGCGGCGTTCGGGGTCTGACGTGCGGGGTCCGGACCCGTGGGCGCCCGCTCGGCGCCGCCGGACTGACATGCCAGAGCCCGAAGTGCGGACAAGCCGCTTTTGTACGGCAGACTTGCGCGGACTCGACGGGACCGGCGCACGGGGCCGGGACCACAGCGAAGGATGGGTATGCCGACCACATCAGCCACCGCGGCGAACAGCTCGTCGAACGGCGCAGCAGAAGCGATCATGCTCGAACTCGTCGACGAGAACGGCACCACCATCGGCACGGCGGAGAAGCTCGCCGCCCACCAGGCACCCGGCCAACTGCACCGCGCCTTCTCGGTGTTCCTCTTCGACGAGCAGGGCCGGATGCTGTTGCAGCGGCGCGCACCGGGGAAGTACCACTCCCCCGGTGTCTGGTCCAACACGTGTTGCGGTCACCCCTATCCGGGCGAGGCACCCTTCGCCGCCGCCGCCCGGCGGACGTACGAGGAGCTGGGCATCTCCCCCTCGCTGCTGGCCGAGGCGGGCACCGTCCGCTACAACCACCCGGACCCCGCGTCCGGGCTGGTGGAGCAGGAGTTCAACCACCTCTTCGTGGGCATGGCGCAGGAGCAGCTGCGGCCGGATCCGGAGGAGGTGGGCGAGACGGCCTTCGTGTCGGCCGGGGAGCTGGCCGAACGCCACGCGGCGGCGCCTTTCTCTGCGTGGTTCATGACGGTGCTGGACGCCGCCCGTCCCGCGATCCGTGAGCTGACCGGCCCCGCGGCCGGCTGGTAGACGGGGATGGCCGCGGGCACGGAGAGGCCGGTCAGAGGCGCGTGGTGAGTGGCAGCGCCGCCCAGATGACCTTTCCGCCGCCCGCGGTGTGCTCCACGTCGCAGGCCCCGCCGGCCTCTCTGGTGATCTCCCGTACCAGCAGCAGTCCGCGCCCGCCCGTCTGCGCGTAGTCGGTCTCCAGCGCCGTCGGGCGGTACGGGTGGTTGTCCTCGACGGACACCCTGACCCAGTCGGCGCCCACGGCCACCTCCACGGCGAGCTCCGGGGAGAGCAGCGCCGCGTGCTTCACGGCGTTGGTGACCAGCTCGGAGACGATGAGCAGCAGCCCCTGGGTGATGTCGTCGTCCAGGGGCACGCCCTGGCGGTCCAGCAGATCGCGTACGGCGTGCCTGGCCCGGGGTACGGAGACGTCCGTGGCCGAGGCGGTGAACCGCCAGACCCCTTCGTACGACACGGGCCCGGCGGGGACACTCCCGCGGCTCTCCATAGACCGGTACCCGCTCTCCACTCGATGGTGACTGCACGTCGAGTACAGGGTGCGGGGCGTAGTCGGTCCGGTCCGTACCACTGAGCAGAAGTCGACTCCTATCGACAGTATTTGACCGGATAGATTTTGATACGTCAGCCTTCCGACCGCTTCTGCTTGTCTCCCGGAGGCTGCCCCTGCCCTGCCCGGTCCTGCCCCAGCTGGTCCGAGACCATCGAGACGATCCGGCGGCCGCCCACACCGATCGCGATGAGCCCGAGTCCGTCGAAGAGCAGCGCGAGCGAGAAGAAGCAGCCGAGCACATAGAGGCTGCTGTGCGGCCAGTCGAAGAGGACCAGCAGGCCCAGCAGCAGCCCGAAGGCGCCCTGCAGCAGGGTCCAGCCGAACTGCGGCCCGCGCACCACGACACTGCCGACGAGGCGGAACACCCCGCCGGTCAGGAAGAGCAGCGCGGCGAACATGGTCAGCGCCTCCGCCGTGCCGTGCGGATGACGGATGACCACGACCCCGGCGGCGATGTTCAGGGCTGCGACCACCACGCCCAGCCAGAAGTAGCTGGTGCCGCGCGACTGGATCGCGTGGAGCAGCCCGACCAGGCCGCCGACCAGCAGCAGCCAGCCGAACAGGATCATCGAGGTGAGCGTCGCGACGCCGGTGTAGACGAGACCGACCAGACCGGCGACGACGAGGATTGCTCCGAGCAGGGCCAGGCCGCTGAAACCGCGGCTGAGCTTCCTGCCCTCTTGAACGGAATCGGCCACCGGAAGCTCCTCGGGGTACGTGCCTGCTGCGTGACCCCTTCTTGATCCTAGGTTCGAACGGTACGGATAGCATCCGGCGCATGGACCGTACGGAACCCCGGCTGGAGCTCACCGTCGCGGACGGCGTCGCCACCCTCGTCATCAGCAATCCCGCCAAGCGCAACGCTATGACGGCCGCGATGTGGCGCTCTGTGCCCGTGCTGCTGGCGGAGGCGGCCGCCGACACCTCGGCGCGGGTCCTGGTGCTGACGGGCGCCGGGGAGACCTTCTGCGCCGGAGCCGACATCTCCTCCCTGCGCGATCCGGCGGGCGCCCCGCAGGAGCTCGCGGTGGCGGCGGAGGAGGCGCTGGCCGCCTTCCCCCGGCCGACGCTCGCCTCGGTGCGCGGCTACTGCGTGGGCGGGGGAAGCCAGCTGGCGGCGGCCTGCGATCTGCGGTTCGCGGAGGAGGGCGCGTCGTTCGGCGTCACCCCCGCCAAGCTCGGGATCGTCTACCCCGCGTCGTCGACCCGCCGGCTGGTCGCGCTGACGGGCCCGGCGACGGCGAAGCACCTGCTGTTCTCCGGCGAGCTCATCGGTGCGGACCGGGCGCTGCGGACCGGTCTGGTCGACGAGGTACTGCCGGCCGGCGAGCTGGACGAGCGGGTCGGGGCCTACGTACGGGTGCTGGTGTCCCGTTCACAGCTGACCCAGGCGGCCGCGAAGGAGTTCGCCGCGGGGCGCGAGGACCGCGACGCCCACTGGGCGGACCAGGCGCGCCGCAGCGGCGACACCGCGGAGGGGGTCGCCGCTTTTCTGGAACGGCGTCCGCCCCGCTTCAGCTGGCCGTCCGGGGCGTGACCCTCCCCCTCTGGCGCAGGATCACTACCGAAGGATGAAGCGGCTTTTGGCACGCCACTCCTCGACGAGCTCGGCCGGCGCCTTCTCGGGGGATCCTGCGTCGTAGGGCGGCTGCGGGTCGTACTCGGCCAGCAGCTGCACGGCCTGGGCGCGCCGGTCGCCGGCGATCCGGCCGAGCAGGGTGAGGCCCATGTCGATGCCGGACGAGACGCCGGCGGCCGTGACGTACTTGCCGTCGATGACGACGCGCTCGCCGGTCGGCTCCACGCCGTACTCCTTCAGTGAGTCGAGGGCGAGCCAGTGCGAGGTCCCCCGCCGCCCCTTCAGGAGTCCGGCGGCCGCGAGCAGCAGCGAACCGGTGCACACGGAGGTCGTCCAGGTGCTGGTGGCATCGGCGGTGCGCAACCAGTCGAGCAGGGGCTCGTGTCCCATCTGGGCGCTCTGCCCAGGGCCACCGGGAACGATCAGCAGATCGGGCGCCGGCACCTCTTCGAGCGTCCGGTCCGCGACCAGCGAGAGGCTGCCGGAGTCGTTGCGCACGGGCCCGGTGCACTCTGCGACGAAGACGGTGTCGGCGCCGGGGGCACGGGACAGGATCTCGTACGGTCCGACGGCGTCGAGCGCGGTGAAGCGGTCGAAGAGGACGATGGCGATCTGCATGGGGCTGCCTGCCTTCCGGTCAGAGGCCGATGGTGACGGGTCGGGTGGGTCCGGGTTGGGGAGCGAACCGCCTGCGGTATTCGGCGGGTGCGGTGCCCAGCGTCTTGACGAACGCGCGGCGCATCGCCTCCGGTGTGCCGTATCCGCACCTGCGCGCGATGCCGGCGACACCGTCCGAGGTGTCCTCCAGCAGCCTGCGGGCCGCTTCGAGGCGGACGCGGTCGACGTACCGGCCGGGTGTCATACCGGTCTCGGCCTGGAACGCGCGGGCGAAGTGGCGCGGCGAGAGCCGGGCGCGGGCGGCGAGGGCCTCGACGGACAGGTCGTCGCCGGGGTGTTCGGTGATCCAGTGCTGGACCTCGCGCAGCGGTTCGCGGCGGGCCGTCTGGGCGGTGAGCTGGGCGCTGAACTGGGCCTGGCCCCCCGGCCTGCGCAGAAAGACCACCAGGTGCCGGGCGACGGTGAGCGCCACGTCCCGGCCGTGGTCCTCCTCGACCAGTGCGAGCGCGAGATCGATGCCCGCGGTGACTCCGGCCGAGGTGGCCAGCCTGCCGTCCCGCACGAAGATCGGTTCCGGGTCGACCTCGACGGCCGGATAGGTGCGGGCGAGGTGATCACAGGCGTTCCAGTGCGTGGTCACCCGGTGACCGTCCAGCTGTTCCGCCGCGGCGAGCAGCAGGGCGCCGGTGCAGACGGACACGAGCCGTTCCGCGTGCGGGGCGTGGTCGCGCAGCCAGTCGACGAGGGCGGGGTCGGGGACGCGGGTGCCCTGTCCACCGGGGACGAGCAGGGTGTCAGCTGCTCCGGCGGCTGCGAGGGTGCTGTCCGGGACGAGCGTGAGGCCGCTCGACGAGTGGACCGGTGCGCCGTCCAGCGAGGCGGTGCGCAGTTCGTACGAGACCTCCGGGAACCGGGCTGCTCCGGCGAAGACCTCCATCGGGCCGGTCACATCGAGGCTCTGGACGCCGTCGAAGAGCACGACGAGCACGGATCGCTGCTTCATGTCCGCCATCCTGGGCCGCCTCCCGGATGGCCGCAATGACGAGCACCCCACCTTTCCTGCCATTACGGGCTGCGGCACATGTCACCGGCACCCCGGGGTTCCAACACGTACCGACCAGTCGGTAACGTGCGGGCATGAGTACTCTGCCTCCCCGCGCCGGACGCCGCTGCCACAACGTCATCAACCCGATCCACTCCTCGCTCTACTTCTCCCCCGACCTCGGCAAGGAGCTCGGCGCGATCGGGGTCACCGACTCCCCCGCCGCGTACTTCGCCTCCCGCGCGGCCGCCATGGGCGCCGTCGGCCCGGGAACGGTCACCGCGACCTTCTACAACTTCAACCACGAGCTCGTCTCCGCGCACGTACCCGCCGTCTGGGACACCGCTTCCCCCGAGACCGTTCTGGCGGCACGGCTGCGCGCCGCCGACTCGACGCTGCGCCGCCTCCTCGGCGAGGAGACCATCGCTTCCCCCGAACTGGCCGAGGCAGCGCAGCTGGCGCTGCGCGCCGCCGCGGGCTGCACGCGACACGCCCGGCCGCTCTACGCGGCGCACGCCGATCTCCCGGTGCCGGAGCAGCCGCACCTGGCGTACTGGCACGCCGCGACACTGCTGCGCGAGCACCGCGGTGACGCCCACCTCGCAGCCCTCCTCGCGGCCGGGCTCGACCCGGTCGAGGCACTGGTCAGCCACACCGCCACCGGCAAGGGCATGGCGCCGCGCTGGGTACTGGCCACCCGCGGCTGGCACCGCAGCGACTGGGAGGATGCCTCCGCACGGCTGCGCGCCCGTGGACTGCTCACCGCCGAGGGCGAGTTGACGGAGGCGGGCACCGCGCTGCGGACCGGCCTCGAAGAGACCACGGACCGGATGGACCTCGCACCGTACGAGCACCTCGGCGGTGCGGGCGTGGCCCGGCTGACCGAGCTGGGAAGCGGGATTCTCGACAAGGCGATGGCGGCGGGCGCGTTCCCGGCGGATCTCAGGGGATAGCCGGCCGGGCGGCCGGTATGTGGGGTGGTCGGGCGACACGGCGCCCGGCCACCCGGCAGAATGCAGGCGAGTGGCCCAGGACCGGTCCGAACCGCGGACTCCGGGGCCCGACCAGCACAGCCAGTACGAGAAGGCGAGTCGGTAAAACCGTGACGACGTCCATCGAAGGCAGGATCGCCGAGGAGCTCGGCGTACGGGAGCGACAGGTGAAGGCGGCCGTCGAGCTGCTCGACGGCGGGTCGACCGTGCCGTTCATCGCGCGCTACCGCAAGGAAGCGACCGAGATGCTCGACGACGCGCAGCTGCGCACGCTTGAGGAGCGGCTGCGGTATCTGCGGGAGCTGGAGGACCGCCGTGCCGCGATCCTCGAATCCGTACGCGAGCAGGGCAAGCTCGACAGCGCGCTGGAGGCGCGGATCCGAGCCGCCGACACGAAGGCGCGCCTTGAGGACATCTATCTGCCGTTCAAGCCGAAGCGGCGCACGAAGGCGCAGATGGCCCGGGAGGCCGGGCTCGAACCGCTCGCATCCGGCCTGCTGGACGATCCATCGGTGGATCCGCTCGTCGCGGCCTCGCCGTTCGTCGACGCGGACAAGGGCGTCGCGGACCCGGCGGCGGCTCTGGAGGGCGCGCGGGCCATCCTCGCCGAACGGTTCTCGGAGGACGCCGACCTGACCGGCGAGCTGCGTGAGCGCATGTGGACACGGGGCCGGCTGGTGGCGAAGGTGCGGGACGGCAAGAAGGAGGCGGGCGCCAAGTTCGCGGACTACTTCGACTTCACCGAGCCGTTCACCGCACTGCCCTCGCACCGGGTGCTGGCGATGCTCCGGGGCGAGAAGGAGGACGTCCTCGACCTCGTCCTGGAGCCGGAGGAGCCGTCGGAAACACCCGGCCCTTCGTCGTACGAGAACATGGTCGCCCGGCGCTTCGGGGTGAACGACCGCGGCCGCGCCGGAGACAAGTGGCTGGCCGACACCGTGCGCTGGGCCTGGCGCACCCGGATCCTGGTGCACCTCGGCATCGACCTGCGCCTCAGGCTGCGCACCGCGGCGGAGGACGAGGCGGTACGGGTCTTCGCGTCGAACCTGCGCGATCTGCTGCTCGCCGCGCCGGCCGGGACGCGGGCCACGCTGGGGCTCGACCCGGGGTTCCGTACCGGGGTGAAGGTCGCCATCGTCGACGCGACCGGCAAGGTCGTCGCGACCGATGTCATCCACCCGCACGTCCCTGCCAACAAGTGGGACCAGTCGCTGGCGAAGCTGGAGCAGCTCGCGAAGGCGCACGACGTCGATCTGATCGCGATCGGCAACGGCACGGCATCGCGCGAGACGGACAAGCTCGCCGGTGAACTGTGCGAGAAGCACCCGGAGTTGAAGCTCACCAAGGTGATGGTCTCGGAGGCCGGTGCCTCCGTGTACTCGGCGTCCGCCTTCGCCTCGCAGGAACTCCCGGACATGGACGTCTCGTTGCGTGGCGCCGTCTCGATCGCGCGCCGCCTCCAGGACCCCCTGGCGGAGCTGGTGAAGATCGACCCGAAGTCGATCGGGGTCGGGCAGTACCAGCACGACCTGTCGGAGGTGAAGCTGTCGCGCTCGCTGGACGCGGTCGTGGAGGACTGCGTGAACGGGGTCGGAGTCGACGTCAACACCGCTTCGGCGCCGCTACTTTCGCGGGTCTCCGGCATCGGTTCCGGGCTCGCGGAGAACATCGTCGCGCACCGCGACACCAACGGCCCGTTCCGCTCCCGCAAGGGGCTCAAGGACGTGGCCAGGCTCGGCCCGAAGGCGTACGAGCAGTGCGCGGGCTTCCTGCGGATCCGGGGTGACGACCCGCTGGACGCGTCCAGCGTGCACCCGGAGGCGTACCCGGTGGTCCGGGCGATGGTGAAGCGGACGGGCGGTGACGTCGCGTCCCTGGTCGGCAACACGGGCGTGCTGCGGTCGCTGCGGGCCGATGACTTCGTGGACGAGAAGTTCGGGCTGCCGACCGTCACCGACATCCTCAAGGAGTTGGAGAAGCCGGGGCGCGACCCGCGTCCGGCGTTCAAGACGGCCACCTTCAAGGAGGGCGTCGAGAAGATCGGCGACCTGGCGCCCGGGATGGTGCTGGAGGGGGTCGTGACGAACGTCGCGGCGTTCGGCGCGTTCGTGGACGTCGGGGTGCACCAGGACGGCCTGGTGCACGTGTCCGCGATGTCGAGGACGTTCGTCAAGGACCCGCGTGACGTCGTGAAGCCGGGTGACGTCGTCAAGGTCAGGGTCATGGAGGTCGACATCCCGCGCAAGCGGATCTCGTTGACGCTGCGGCTGGACGACGAGGCCGGTGCGGGTCCGGGTACCAGGGCCGGTTCCGGTTCCGGTTCCGGCCGTTCGGGCGGTTCGGGCGCCCCGGCCGGTTCGGGCGACGAGCGGGGCGCACGCCCGCCGCGCCAGCGTCAGG
>CBRG010000113.1 GCA_000470535.1 Streptomyces sp. AW19M42 | reverse complement strand
CCCGCGCCTGTCAGGCGAAGATCACGCAGGAGGCCGCAGGAGCCTCCAGGGAGCCCTCCTGGACCGGGATACCGGTCTCCGGGTCCACGGCGAACCAGGCGACGTTCCCTGACCGCTCATTGGCCGCGTACAGCCGTCGCCCGGTGGGGTCCAGTGCGAGGTCGCGCGGCCAGTGGCCACCGCAGCTCACCGTGGTGACCAGGGATACCTTCTCGCCCGTGGCGTCGAGGCCGAGCACCGAGATGCTGTCGTGCCCGCGATTGGCCGCCCAGAGGAACCGGCCGTCGTGCGAGACGACGACCTCGGACGGGTAGCTCGCCCCGGCGGCGTCACCGGTCGCCCCCGCGGGCAGTACGGACGTCTCGTCGACCGTTTCGAGGACCCCGGCGGCGGCGTCCCACCGGCACACGGTGACCGTGGGTTCGAGCTCGTTCAGCACATAGGCGTGAGCGCCGTCGGGGTGGAAGGCGAGATGGCGCGGTCCGGTACCCGGCCGCAGCGCCGTCTCCCCGTGCGGACGCAGCGCCCCGGTGTCGGGGTCGAGCGCGCAGATCCGTACCGAATCGGTTCCGAGGTCGACGCTGAGCACCCAGTTCCCCGAGGGGTCGGGGAGCACCTGGTGGGCGTGCGGGCCCTCCTGGCGGGCGGCGTCCGGCCCGCTCCCCTCGTGCCGGAGCACGCCGGCGGCGGCGCCGAGCGACCCGTCCGCGCCGACGGGCAGCACGGTGACGCTGCCGGAGCCGTAGTTGGCGGTCAGCAGCCGGCCGCCCGCGAGGGCGAGGTGGGTGGGGCTGTCCCCGTCCACCGGCCGGAGGGCGCCGATCGGCCGGGGTACGTCCTGGGTGACGTCAAGAGCCGCGGCCGCTCCCGGCTCGGTCTCGCTGACCGCGTACAGGACCGCGCCACCGGGGCCCCCGGCCCGGCCCAGCACGAGGTAGGAGGGGTCGGGCACGGAATCCGTCGCGCCGAGGACGGTGAGCGCCCCGGTCTCCTGGTCCACGGCGGCGACGGTGACGCCCCGCCCGCCCGCCGAGGTGAAGGACCCGATGAATGCCCGTCCGGCACCGTTGCTGCTGTCCACCGCACTGCCTTTCTCCGCCGACTGATCGCGCCGGTGGGGACCGTCGCGATCTTCCGCGGCGACGGTAGCAGTGGGCCTTCTGGTCTGGACCAAAGGGTGCGGTATCAGGCCGCGGCGACCGGGGCCCTCGGCGGGCTGTGCAGCGGCGCGGCCAGTTCGGCCAGCGCGCGCTCCAGACCGTGCAGATGGGCGAGGGCGGGTTCCCCTTCTGCGGCGTGCGCCGGAAGCCCTGTGGCCAGCGGGGTACGGTCCGGCCGCTCGGGAGCCGTCAGCGCTTCCACCGCGCTCTCGACGCGCCAGCAGGCGGCGGCGAGCCTGGCGTCGTGCGAGGCCTCCGGGTCGGCTGCGACGGAGGCCAGTCCGCGCACCTCGCGTGCGCAGTCGTCGAGCAGTGCGAGCACCTGCCGCGCTCGTGCCTTGCGGGCCCCCATCGGGTTGAGCGGATGCACCAGCGGCGCCAGCGACAGCCGTACCCGGCCGAGGATCGCCTCCAGTTCTGCAACGTGCCGGGGCGGGTCGGCGTCCTCGCTTCCCGCGAGCCGGGCAGCGGCCTCCGCCGTGCAGGTGTGCACGCATCGCAGCGCCCGCTCCACCCAGGCCTCGGTCACCGAGTGTGTGGTCACCGGCAGCACGAACAGCACCGCCAGTACGGCACCGAGCGCACCGGCCGCCGTCTCGGTGACGCGGAGCACGAGCAGCCCCGCGTCGAGCACGCCGAGCAGCCCGTACAGCATGCTCGCCATCATGGTGACGGCCAGCATCATCCAGGTGTAGGAGACGGCGGCGGTGTAGAAGATCCCGAACACGCCCACCGCCACGACGGCGGCGGCCACGACCGGCACGTGGTGCAGCGGCACAGCCACCGCGAAGCCCAGCCCGATGCCGAGCACGGTCCCCAGGAACCGCCTGAACCCGCGCACGACGGTCTCGCCACGCGAGGTCGTGGCCACGAACACCCACCAGGTGGCGCCGACCGCCCAGTACCAGCGCTGATCGGAGAGCAACTGCCCCGCCGCGAGCGCGAACCCCGCGCCCAGCGTCGCCTGTACGGCCTGCCGCGTCGTGATCCGCCCCAGCCCCGTCGCCGCTGCGGGAAGGCCGACCGCGACGGGGGCCGTGATCCGGCGCTCGTAGCACCACGCCCCGAACCGCACCAGCGACGACGCGCCGAGCGACAGCAGCACGGCCGCGTACAACTCGGGCAGCCGGCCGGGAACGGTGTGCAGGAACTGGGCGGAGAAGTAGGCCATGAAGGCGAATACGCCCAGCGAGTGCCCGCGCGGCCCCCAGCGCCGCGCGTACACGCCCGCCCCGACGACGGCGAGGAACGCCAGGTCGCGGGCGATGGGCACATCGTGCAGCACCGCGGCGAGTGTGAGCACCGGGAGGCCGACGACGGGGAGCAGCGCGGTCGTGACCGCCTGCCCGCGCACCGTCGGGTCGGTCACCGTGAACAGGGCGAGCAGCGCGGCCAGACCCCCCGTGATGGCCGCCACCAGCGAGTGCCCCGCCGCCCCGCACAACGCGACGGCGAGCCCGATGCCGAGCACGGCCCGGGACGCGAACCGCAGCCGGATCCGTCCGGGATCGCGTGCGACGAACGCCCTCTTCAGCAAGTCGCCTCGCCCCTTTCGCGCATGACACCAGCGCAGACATGAGAAAGGCGCCACAGAGATCCCCCGAGGGATCCGCAGCGCCATTGATAACCCCATCTCAACACCAGGTGGGCTAATGGTTCAACTCAGACCCACCACTATGGGCCAATGGCCCATGAAGAACGCGCCCTGCCCGACCACGGCAGAGCCAACGGACCAGCCTGAGGCCCCATCCGCCCCGGAAGAGAAACGCGGCACCTCACGGCAGGGCCTTCACCGGTGCAACTGGCAGCAGCTGGCGGATGCCGGCGTCCGTGAGGTGCCGACCGGCGACTTCTCGTACGACGACCACGTCCTGGACACCGACGTCATCGTCGGTGCGGTGCCGCAGCGGCACCGTGCGGCCGTCGAATCCGAAGCGCTCGACGGCACTTCGCGATGGCTCGCGGCACCCACTGGGCCGCCCGCCCGGCAGCCCGGGGCTCGGGCGGGAGGGAGGGGTTCACCGCGAGCTCCGGGGGTGCGTGTACGCGCGCCGGCGGGGCCCGGCAGAGGCCCTCAGGACGGTATGGACACGGTGGGTTGACATGACTACGCTCACCCTTGGTCTAGACCGCAGAACTCTCCGGACATCACTCCACATCTCCAGGAGCTACGTATGCGCAGAAGGATCACTTCCTTACTGGCCGGGCTCGGCCTGGCCGGTGCGGCACTGTTCGCCACCTCCGGCAGCGCCCAGAGCCACGGCTACACCGACTCCCCCATCAGCCGTCAGCAGCTCTGCGGGATCGGCACCGTCAAGCACTGCGGGCAGATCCAGTGGGAGCCCCCGAGCGTCGAGGGCCCCAAGGGCTTCCCCACCCGCGGACCGGCCGACGGCCACATCTGCTCGGGCGGCATCGGCCGGTTCTCCGAGCTCGACGACCCGCGGGGCGGCGCCTGGCCCGCCACCCGGGTCACCGCGGGGCAGAACTACACGTTCAACTGGCGGATCGAGGCCCGGCACGCCACGACCGACTTCCGGTACTACATCACCAAGGACGGCTACGACCCGGCCCAGCCGCTCACCCGGGCCGACCTGGAACCGCAGCCCTTCCTCACCGTCCCCTTCGGCGGCAGGCTGCCCGGCTCGACCGTGAGCCACTCGGGCGTGCTGCCGCAGAAGTCCGGCAAGCACCTGATCCTCGGCGTCTGGACGATCTCCGACACCGGAAACGCCTTCTACGCCTGCTCCGACGTGCAGTTCTGACACCGCCCCAGCCGCCGCTCCGATCCGCCCCGTCCACCGGCCGGACGCCCGGGGCGGCGGCCCGCCGCGAAGGCCCGTCGGTGCGCCATTGGTACAGTCGCCGCCCCAGCAGACGTACCGGAAAGAGGCCGGCGGACCATGGCGGTGGACGCGCTCGACACCCGCATCCTGCGGCTGCTCATCGAGCAGCCGCACACCAGCGTGCGGGAGTACGCCCGGATTCTCTCCATCGCCCGGGGCACCCTCCAGGCCCGCATCGACCGGCTGGAACGCGACGGGGTGATCACCGGCAGTGGACCGGTCCTCTCTCCCGCCGCGCTCGGCCACCCGGTACTCGCCTTCGTCCACCTGGAGGTGACGCAGGGGCATCTCGACGATGTGGGCGAGGCGCTGGCCGCCGTGCCGGAGATCGTCGAGGCCTTCTCCACCACGGGCGGCGGCGACCTGCTGACCCGGGTGGTGGCCCGGGACAACGGGCATCTGGAGGACGTGATCCAGCAGTTGATCCAGCTGCCGGGCGTGGTCAGGACGCGCACCGAGGTGGCCCTGCGGGAGCGGGTGCCGCACCGGCTGCTGCCCCTGGTGGAATCGGTGGGCCGGGCGGCCGCGGGTGACCCGGGGTGATCAGCGGCTGAGAGCATGGCCGGCCCGAACTCAGCACGCACGCAGCTCCCTTCGGTCCTCTTCGACCTGGACGGCACGCTCGTCGACAGCGAGCCGAACGCCTACGAGTCGGCGCGGCTGCTGCTGGAACGGTACGGAGTACCGGACTTCACCTGGGAGCAGAACGCCCGGTTCCTCGGGATCAGCAATCGCGAGGCGCTGGCCGTGCTGCGGACCGAGGTACGGCATCGGGGCCTTCGTGGACGAGTTGGTGGCCGGCCAGGACGCCATCTATCTGGAGCTGGCCCGCACCTCGACCGAGGTGTTCCCCGAGATGCGGAGGTTCGTGGAGGCGCTGCACGCGCGCCGCGTCGCCATGGCGGTGGCCTCGGGTTCGCCACTGGCTGCGATAGAGACCTGTGCTGAAGGGCACAGGTCTCGACGCGTATCTCACCGAGTACTTCTCCGCGGAGGAGGTGGCGCGCGGAAAGCCGGCACCGGACGTCTTCCTGGAAGCTGCGCGCCGTCTCGGCGTCCCGCCGGCCGGCTGCGTGGTGGTGGAGGACGCCCCGCCGGGCGCCGAGGCGGCCCGCGCGGCGGGTGTGCGCTGCATCGCGGTCCCCTACGTCCGGGCGACTGCCGGTGATCCGGTGTTCGGGGCGGCGGATCTGCTCTTCCCCTGCGGTCAGGGCGAGTTCAGCGTGCAGGCCGCCTGCGCGTGGCTGTTCGCCTGATCCGTGCCGATGCCTCCCGGCGGTCGTCCGACGGCCGCGCGCCGGATATCCTGATCATGCTGCGTGTCCCCCACCCCGTCGGATACAGATGAGGTCGCAGCCGCGGCAGTCGAAGCGGTCCTCGGCCCAAAACTCTGGATAGGTGTGCGCAGGTGCTGGTTGCTGGTCGGTACCGATTGATATCCGCCATCGGTCGTGGCGGGATGGGCGAGGTCTGGCGGGCCACGGACGAGGTCCTCGGCAGGTCCGTCGCCGTGAAGCTGCTACTGGGGGAGCACGCCGACGAGTCGGCCACCGCGCGTTTCCGGCTGGAGGCCCAGACCGCTGCCCGGCTGAGCCATCCGCATCTGGTGGCGGTGTTCGACTTCGGGTCCTGGGAGGACCGGCTCTTCCTCGTGATGGAGCTGGTCGAGGGCAGGAGCCTCGCCGATCTGCTGCTGGCCCAGGAACGGCTCGACCCGGAACAGGTCGCCCGCATCGCGGGCCAGGCCGCCGCCGGACTGGCCGCGGCCCATCGGCAGGGCATAGTCCACCGGGACATCAAGCCCGGAAACCTGATGCTGGACGCGGAGGGCTCCGTCAAGATCGGCGACTTCGGCATCGCCCAGTTCGTCGACGATCCGTCCGCCGCGCTCACCACCACCGGTCACATCGTCGGCACGAGCCTCTACCTCGCACCGGAGCGGGCGCTGGGCCGCACGGCCGATGCCGCCTCCGACATGTACTCCCTCGGCTGCGTCATCTACCAACTGCTTCTCGGTCAGCCGCCGTTCCGTTCCGACACCCCGACCGCCACGCTCTACCAGCACGTGGACACGCCTCCCGTGCCGCTGCGGCAGCGCGGGGTCGAGATGTCGGCCGCCTTCGACTCGTACCTGCTGGGGCTGCTCGCGAAGCAGCCCGAGGACCGGCCTACGGCCCAGCAGGTCGCCGACTGGTTCAGCGGCGAGGCCTGGCGGGGTCAGGCGGAGCCGCTGCCGATGTACCGGCCCGCTCCACCGCACGCACCGGCCGCGCCCGCGCCGTCCTCCCCCGCGCCGCACCGGTCCACGGCGCGGGCCGTGCCCGGCGCCGCGTCAGGTGAGGACTCCGGCGCTCCGACGACCTACCGGCTGCCCCAGGCGGCCGGCGGCCACGGGCGGCGCGCGGCAGGCCGGTCGCGGAACGCCCCGCGGCGCAGCACCCGCGAGGCGATAAGACGCCGCCCGAGGGTGGCCAGTGCCATCGCGGGCACCGTCGCCTTTCTCGCCGCTGTGTATCTGGGGATGAGTCTCTTCTCCCCCGACGCCAGTTCGGCCACCACCCCGGACGAGGTCACCTCGACGAGCGGTGCGCAGTCACCGGCCCCCGATGACGAGGGCCGGTAGTCCCGCCTGCTACCAGCGGCTGTGCACCGCCGCGCGGACCCTGCGGTCGTAGAGGTCACGTACCGCGTCGAGCGTCTTCGCCGGCAGCGGCTCCAGCGCCGCCGCCGACGCGTTGGCGCGGGCCTGCTCCACGGAACGCGCGCCGGGGATCACGCTGGTGACGCCCGGTTGCTGGATGATCCAGCGCAGTGCGGTCTGTGCCGGCGTCGTCCCCTGGGGAGCGAGTCCGGCGAACTCGGCCGCGGCGGCGATCCCGGTCGCGTAGTCGATTCCGGAGAAGGTCTCGCCCTGGTCGAACGCCTCCCCGTGCCGGTTGTACGTGCGGTGGTCGTCCGGACCGAAGACGGTGTCCTTGGTGTACTTGCCGGAGAGCAGCCCCGAGGCGAGCGGCACGCGCGCGACGATGCCGACACCGGCGGCGCGCGCGGCCGGCAGCACCTCGTCCAGCGGCTTGAGGCGGAACGGGTTGAGGATGATCTGGACGCTCGCGACGCCGGGACGGGCGATGGCCGTCAGCGCCTCGGCGCATGTCTCGACACTCACCCCGTAGGCGGCGATCCGCTCCTGTGCCACCAGCGTGTCGAGGGCGTCGTAGACCGCGTCCGAGGAGTAGACGGCGGTCGGCGGGCAGTGCAGCTGCACCAGGTCCAGGGTGTCGACGCCCAGGTTGGACCGCGAGCGGTCGTTCCAGGCGCGGAAGTTGTCCAGGACGTAGTTCTCCGGCAGCTGCTCGACGCGCCGGCCCATCTTCGTCGCGACGAGGACCCGCGCGTCCGGACGCTCCTTCAGATAGCGGCCGATGAGCTGTTCGCTGCGGCCGTCCCCGTACACATCCGCGGTGTCGAAGAAGGTGACTCCCGACTCGACGGCCGCGTCGAGCACACCGAAGGCATCCTCCTCCCGCACCTCGCCCCAGTCCCCGCCGAGCTGCCATGTGCCCTGCCCGACGACCGATACGTCCCGTCCGGTCCTGCCCAGTTCGCGCTGCTCCATGAGGATCATGCTACGTCGCCGCGGGGCCGGCCCCGGGTCTCCGGCCGGCCCAGGTCGCCCCGGGCCGGCCGATGGTGTGGCTCAGCCTGCGTGCCGGCCGAGTTCCGCGAGGAGCCGCAGTTCGTCCCCGCTGAGCCGCAGGGCGGCCGCCGCGACGTTCTCGGTGAGGTGGTCCGGGTTGCCGGTGCCCGGGATGGCCAGTACGTGCGGGCCGCGCTGGAGGGTCCAGGCCAGCCGGACCTGGGCGGGTGAGGCGTCGTGGGCCCTGGCGACGGCCGACACCGCCTCGCTCTCCGCGGCGGCGGCCGCACCTGACTCCCGGCCCTCGCCGGCGATGGCGTAGAACGGCACGAACGCGATGCCCCGCTCCCCGCAGACCCGCAGCACATCGTCGGAGTCCGCGCGGCGGGTGGCTATGCCGTACCGGTTCTGCACGCAGACGACCGGTGCGATGGGCAGGGCCTCCGCGATCTGGTCCGCTCCGACGTTGGAGAGCCCCAGGTGTCGGATCAGCCCCTCCTCCCGCAGTTCGGCCAGCGCGCCGAACCTGTCCGCGATGGAGTCGGGCCCGTTCATGCGGAGGTTCACCACGTCGAGGTGGTCGCGGCCGAGCTGACGGAGGTTCTCCTCGACCTGGCCGCGCAGGTCCTGCGGCCGGGCCCAGTCCAGCCAGTCGCCGGACGGGCCCCGGCCGGGACCGACCTTGGTGGTGATGACCAGGTCGTCCGGGTAGGGACCCAGCGCCCGGTTGATCAGCTCGTTGGCCGAGCTCATCGGTGAGAAGTAGAAGGCCGCCGTGTCGATGTGGTTCACACCGAGGTCAACGGCGCGGCGGAGCACCGCGATGGCCCGGTCCCGGTCGTACGGGGTGCGGACGGTGTTGAGCGCCGCACCGTTCTGGGTCAGACGCATCGTGCCGAAACCCATCCGGTTGACGGTCAGGTCGCCCAGCTGCCAGGTGCCGGCGTCCGCTGCGGTGATGGTTCCCGAAGTCATGTCTGTCGTCTTCCTCGTTGGCGGCGAGCCGGAGCCGGCCACGTGACGGTACGTCAGGAGAGCTTGCACAATTGAACGCTAGGCGGTACACTTATCGTGGATATTTTTGCGGCAAGATCATTAAGTGCGGGTGCATACTAAACCCCTCCCCGCGGACCTGTCCACTCCCCCTCGCGTTCCTCCGACGCCCGGATACCGCCACGCCGTCGATCTCCCTCGCGAGCCACCCGGTGAACACACCGCCTCGGCCGCCCTGTGCGATCCCACCGGGGCAACTTGACCAGACTTGCCAACTCCTTCCGCAGCGGGCCGAGTTCGTTGACCAGCCGATGGCTACGTGTGAGTGTTCGGTCGCTCGATCACGGACACCACCTGGGCGGACGGCCGACGGCAGCCGCCCGGGAGGGGCGTCTCCCCACGCCGCTGCCCGTGACCGAGGTCCCCACGAACCGAGGAGCCTCGATGAAACGCAGACCGATGACGGCCGGGACAACCCTGGCCGTCCTCGCCGCGATGCTGGTCGCCACGAATGGCCAGTCAGCTTCCGCGGAACCGTCTCCACCCGCCCCGACCCCTCTCGCGGCCGCCGTGTCGGCCGCCGACCGGGCGGCCGCCAGTGGCCTCGACGCCCTGGCGAAGGGGCCGGAGGAACGCTACGAGCGGCAGAACGTGACCCCCTGGATCAACGGGCTCTACTCGATCGCCTACCAGCGCACCTACCGCGGACTCCCGGTCGTCGGCGGCGACGCCGTCGTGGTGGCCGACTCCAAGGGGCGGGTACGCGGCGCACAGTCGGCGGTCTCCCGACGGATCAACGTACCGACCACCGCGACCGTCTCCGCCGCGAGGGCCGAGACCGCCGCGCGCAAGAAGCTGAAGTCCGTGGAGCGGGTGGACAGCCACCGGCTGGTCGTACGGGCCACCGGCAGGCAGTCCCGGCTGGCCTGGGAGACGGTGCTGACCGGCCGGACCGCGAAGGCGCCCAGCCATCTGCATGTCTTCGTCGACGCGGGCACCGGCGCGGTGCTCGACAGCTACGACGACGTCAAGGCCGGCACCGGCAACAGCCAGTGGAACGGGCCCTCCCCGCTCTCCATCAACACCACTGCCTCCGGCGGTAGTTACTCGCTCCGTGACCCGGGCAGGCCGGGTCTCAGCTGCGCCGACTACAGCACGGGCGGCGTCTTCACCAAATCCTCCGACTCCTGGGGCACCGGCAACGCCGCCAGCAAGGAGACCGGCTGCGTCGACGTCATGTGGGCGGCCCAGCACGAGTGGGACATGCTGCGCGACTGGCTGGGGCGCAACGGTCACGACGGCAACGGCCGCAGCTGGCCCGTCAAGGTCGGGCTGAACGACGTGAACGCCTACTGGGACGGCTCCACCGTCTCCATCGGCCACAACAACGCCAACCAGTGGATCGGCGCCATGGACGTCGTGGGCCACGAGTTCGGCCACGGGATCGACCAGTACACGCCCGGCGGTGCCAACAACGAGTCCGGTCTCGGCGAGGCGACCGGCGACATCATGGGGGCGCTCACCGAGGCGTACACCAACGAGCCGGCCCCGTACGACGACCCGGACTACACCGTCGGCGAGAAGATCAACCTCGTAGGCAGCGGGCCGATCCGGATCATGTACAACCCGGGGCAGATCGGTGACCCGAACTGCTACAGCTCCTCCATACCCAGCACAGAGGAGCACGCGGCCGCCGGTCCGCTCAACCACTGGTTCTACCTGCTGGCCGAGGGCTCCAGCCCGGGGGGCGGCAAGCCGGCCAGCCCGACGTGCAACAGCTCCCCGGTCACCGGCGTGGGCATCCAGAGCGCCGGAAAGGTCTTCTACGGCGGCATGCTGCTCAAGACCAGCGGCATGACGTACAAGCGCTACCGCACGGCCACGCTCACCTCGGCCAAGACCCTCGACGCCACCTGCGTGCTGTTCAACCGGACCAAGGCCGCCTGGGACGCCGTCAGCGTGCCCGCCCAGAGCGGCGACCCGGCCTGCGCCCCGAGCGGCGACAACGACTTCTCGATGTCACTGGACCCGGCCACCGGCTCGGTGAAACCCGGCAACTCCGTGACGGCCACGGTCAGGACGGCCGTCAGCTCCGGCAGCGCGCAGACGGTGAACCTCTCCGCGACCGGTCAGCCGAGCGGGGTCACCGTCTCCTTCAGCCCGTCCGCCGTACAGTCGGGCGCGACCTCGGCCATGACCGTCTCGACGACGTCGGCCGCGGTCCCCGGGACCTACACGCTCACGGTGAAGGGCGCCGGCGCCCAGAACCACACCGCGCAGTACACGCTGACCGTCAATGACGGCGGCGGCACGCCGGGCGGCACGCCTCCCGACATCAGCGTCGCCAATGTGCAGTCGCACCTGTCGCAGCTCAGCACCATCGCCTCGCAGAACGGCGGCAACCGCCGGGCCGGCAGCGCCGGATACACCGCCTCGCTCGCCTATGTGAAGGGCAAGCTCCAGGCGGCCGGTTACACCGTCAGCGAGCAGACCTGCGGCAGCTGCACCTACGCGGGCAAGAACCTCGTCGCGGACTGGCCGGGCGGCCCGGCGGACAGGACCGTGATGTTCGGCGCCCACCTGGACGGCGTCAGCGCCGGGCCCGGCATCAATGACAACGGCTCCGGCTCGGCCACCCTGCTGGAGAACGCCCTCGCGCTGGCCCAGCAGAACCCGACGATGACCAAGCACGTCCGCTTCGCCTGGTGGAACGGTGAGGAACAGGGCCTGCAGGGCTCCCAGTACTACGTCGGGCAGCTGACCTCCGCCCAGCGCGGTGCCATCAGCGCGTACTACAACTTCGACATGATCGCCTCCACCAACGGCGGCTACTTCATCAACAACCTCAACTCGGCCGCCTCGGCCCCGATGAAGGAGTACTGGACCTCGCTCGGCCTCGCTCCGGAGGAGAACGTCGAGGGTCAGGGACGCTCCGACGACTACTCCTTCCAGCAGGGCGGCATCGCCACCTCGGGCTACGCGACCGGCGCGAGTGACACCAAGACCTCGGCCCAGGCCGCCAAGTGGGGTGGAACGGCCGGGCGTTCGTACGATCCGTGCTACCACCAGTCGTGCGACACGACCAGCAACATCAACGCGACCGCGCTCGACCGCAGCGCCGACGGTGTCGCCTACACGGTGTGGAGGACGGCGGTCGGCACCACCTCGCCGGCCGACGACTTCTCCGTCTCGGTGAACCCGGTGTCCGGCAACGTCCAGCCGGGTGCCTCGGCAACCGCGACCGTGTCCACGGCCACCACCAGCGGCTCCGGGCAGAGCGTCCACCTGACGGCCTCCGGCGCACCGAGCGACGTCACCGTCTCCTTCGCCCCGGAGACCGTGCAGTCGGGATCCTCCTCGACGATGACCGTCTCCGCGGGGGCCCAGGCCGCCGCCGGCACCTACACGCTCACGGTGACCGCGACGGGCACGGCCACCCACACCACCACCTACTCGCTGGTCGTCGGTGGCGGCGGCAACTGCCAGGCCCGGCAGGTCGTCGCCAACGGCGGCTTCGAGAACGGCACGGCGCCGTGGACCCAGACGGACGGGGTCATCAACAACCGGACGTCGGAGAAGCCGGCGCACACCGGTTCCTACCAGGCGTGGTTCGGCGGCTGGGGCAGCACCCACAGTGACAGCGCCTCGCAGTCACTGACCGTTCCGGCGGGCTGCTCGACGTACAGGCTGTCGTTCTTCGTGCGCACCGACACCGCCGAGTCGGCGGGCGACGCGACCGCCTACGACACGTTCACCGTCAAGCTGGGGACCCGGACGCTGGCCACGTACTCGAATCTCGACGCGAGCGGCGGGTACGTCCAGCAGAGCTTCGATGTCGGCTCCGCCGCGGGGCAGAAGGTCACGCTGGGGTTCACCAGTAAGGAGGACGCCTACCTCCAGACCAGCTTCGTCGTGGACGATGTCGCGCTCGACGTGAGCTGACCCGGTACCGGAGCGACGGGGGCCGGGGGCGGGGCGTGGCGACACGCCCTGCCCCCGGCGTCTCAGCGGATCACCGCGGCCAGTCTGCGGACGAAGTCCTCGGTCTCGGGCCGGCCGGCGCCACGGGCTGTCAGTCTGCCGTGCAGCCCGCGCAGTTCCTGGCCGAGGAGGGTCGACGGGGTCACCTCTGTGGTGTCGAGCACCGGGCCGGCCACGGCCTGCGCCGCCGCCAGGTCGCCCGCGCAGGCATGGGCGTCCGCCATCCGGGCCAGGAAAAGCATCTGGGCCGAGAGCATCCCGGCCGGCAGCAGGCCGAGCGCGGTACCGGCGGCCCCGACCGCGCGCAGGGCGAACCGGCGGTCCCCGGTGGCCGCCGCGAGATCGCGCAGCGCACCGGCGGCGCCGGACTCCACCCGCAGCCGCACCGAGGCCACGGAGAGCCAGGGCGCCTCCGTCTCGTCCCGCTCCCCGACCCGGTCCAGCTGGGACCAGGCCCGGTCGATGTGCCCCAGGGTCTGCGCCACGTCCCCCCGGACCGCGTGCCCGCGCGCCTGGTACAGATCGCTCATCGCTCCCGCCCAGACCCGGCCCGCCGCGGCCTGCCGGATGGCCCCGGCGTACGCCAGCGCCGACGGGCCGTCACCCTCCAGCCGGGCCAGGGTGCTCATATCGCTCAGGGCGGCGACCTCGGTCCCCACGTGACCGGCCATCGCGGACCAGAGCAGCGAGCGGTCGAGCCAGGCCATCGCGGTGCCGTTGCGGCCCCACAGCAGCCGCAGGCAGCCGGCCGACTGCGCGTACTCGGCAGCCAGTGGGGCGAGTTGGTGCTGGTAGGGGGCGGCGGGCAGCGCCATCCACCGGAGCATGGCGTGCAGGGTGCGTTCGACGACCGCGGTCGCTCCCGGCCAGCCGCGTTCCTCGTCGGCGCGCAGGCAGACGGCCAGCAGGGCGGTCAGCGCGTGCATGGTCTCGTCGTCCAGCGCGGGGTGGGACGAGGACTCCGGGCCCAGGGCGCAGAAGGCGGCGTGCAGTTCGACGACATCGGCCAGCGCGGGCACGGCACAGCCGTCCCGGCCGTGCACCGGGCAGGCGAGTCCGTACGCAGGAAGACGGGTGGGCAGTACGGCGCCCGGCGGCAGCATCGCGAGGAGCGCCCCGCCCGCGGGCTCGCCGGGCAGCGGGCCCCGGCGCGCCGGGGCGGCGGGAGGTCCGCCGGCCGCCCCGCCCGAGGACCGGGCGGCCTCCAGCTCCTCGGCCGCCTCGCAGGCTGCCAGCAGGTCACCACCCGCCATCAGCAGGTCATCCAGCCTGCGGGCCAGCGGCGGCGGCGTCCGGCGGCTGCCGTGTTCGAGTTTGCTGATGGCGGTGTGGTCGTAGCCGACCCGGGCGCCCACCTGAACCTGTGTCAGCCCGGCCCGTCGGCGCCACTGGCGCAGCCGGACCCCGAAGGATCTCCACGCCTCCGCACCACCGGGCCCCGACGGCACGTGGCCCATGTCCCCAGTCACCGGAAACACCATCGCGCCTGGTCAAAGGCGCCGCACGTGCCATGCTCACGGCTCATGTCCCGGAGGATAGCGAGCACTCGCGCCCGCTGTCCCCGGGCGTCGGCAAGATGTCCGGTAACAGGCGCGGTGGCCTCCGGTGCGCAGATCCTCCGGCCCGCGGCGGGCGCCTCCGGGTGGGGCCCCGTTGCGGTGGCAACGGCGCGCATCACCTCGGTCACTCCATGCGTACACACCATCATCCCCTGAATCGACGTCGTGTCAGATTCTCGGCCAGTTGACCGCGAAGGCGTGTGGAACCAGGTCATCCGTGAGATTTCAGTCGTCAACTCTTGTTGTCAACGACCGCCGGCCAACCGGGTGTTGCACACCTATTGACGCGTGGGGAACGGAGGGAGAAGTATCCCCATCGGTCGGAGAGAGCGCTCTCCGGCTTCGTGTCGTGCACCCGTACCGCGACTCAGGAGACTCACCCATGTACGCACCCCCCGTGTTCCACAGACCCGTGGCCTCGACCAGAAGAAGGCGTACCGGCGTACTGACCGCCGTCGCCGGTCTCGTCGTCTCGCTCCTGGCTTTCGTCCCCTCGTCCCCGGCGAGCGCGGCTCCCTCGCTGCTCTCCCAGGGCAAGACGGTGACCGCCTCCAGCCAGGAGAACTACGGCACGCCCGCCGCCTCCGCGGTGGACGGCGACAACGGCACCCGCTGGTCGAGCGCCGCCTCCGACCCCCAGTGGATCGAGGTCGACCTGGGTTCCTCCGCCTCGGTCAGCCAGATCGCGCTGAAGTGGGAAGCCGCCTACGCCAAGAGCTACAAGATCGAGTTCTCCACGGACAACAGCACCTGGAGCACCGCCTACTCGACCACCACCGGCCCCGGCGGGAACGAGACGCTGAACGTCTCCGGCACCGCGCGCTACGTCAGGCTGGCGGGCACCACGCGAGCCACCCAGTACGGCTACTCGCTCTGGGAGTTCCAGGTCTTCGGCACCACCGGCGGCGGAGGCGGCCCGCAGATTCCCGGCGGCGGTGACCTCGGCCCCAACGTGCTGGTCTTCGACCCCTCGACGCCCAACATCCAGGCCAAGGTCGACGA
>CBRG010000112.1 GCA_000470535.1 Streptomyces sp. AW19M42 | reverse complement strand
CCCCGGGCCCCGCTCCTCAAACGCCGGAGGGGCTGGGAGTGGTGGGAGTGGGTTGGGAAGCTTGGGTTGGGCAGTGAGGGTGGGAAGCGGGAGATGAGAAGCGGGGTGGGGGCATGAGGTGGGCTGGGGAGTTGTGGGAAGTGGGGGCTGGAAGTGGGCTGGGGAGTTGTGCGAAGTGGGGGTGGGGCGGCCTTGGGCGGGTGTCCGATGGGCGTATGTTCGGACGCGGCCCCCGGGCATCGGTCCGCTCCCGATAGGCTGGGCGGATGACGCGAGCCGAGCAGCCAACGGTCGTGAGCCCCACCTCCGACACACTTGCCGCAGACTCACGCGAGCGCGCCGTACGAGCCCTGTTGCGCATTCCTCCGCTCAAGCGGTTGTGGAGCGCCCAGCTCGTCGGTGGTATCGGCGATGCACTCGCCCTTCTCGTGCTGGTGTTGCTGTCGCTGCAAGCGGCGGTCCTTGAGGGCTCATTCGGATCCGGATACCGCGGGGCGGCCTTTGCCGTCGCCGCCGTGTTCGGTGCCCGGATTATTTCCACCTTGCTCTTCGGAGCCGTACTTCTGGGGCCTTTGACGACCCTGACGGCGCCGGGCGGGCCGATCGACCGGCGATGGCTGATGATCGGGGCGGACGGGCTGCGGCTCGCGCTGCTGGTCGTCGCGCCGCTGTGGATCGACTGGACGCCCGACCGGGCGCCCATGATGATCCTGATCACCGTCTTCGTCACCGGCGTCGGCGAACGCCTGTGGCGGGTCGCCAAGGAGAGCGCCGCTCCCGCCCTGCTGCCCGCCCCGCCCATCGAGGGCGCCGCCGTGCGCCCGCTGCCGGACCACCTCGACCCGCTGCGCAGGCTCTTCCTGCGCACCGACTTCGCCGCCGTCCCCGCCGCCGCGGCCGTGCTGCTGGTGGCCACGCTGATCGGGAACCTGCTGGGCTCGGGCCTGGACTGGTTCTCCTTCCACCAGGCGGCCCTCGGCTCGTACGTCGCGGCCGGGCTGTTCTCCGCCTCCATCTCCATCGTGTACTTCCTGGAACTGCCCGGTACGCCCACGCCCCGGCCGCGCTCCCCCCTCGAAGGGCTGCGCCGGCCGTCCGCCGGCCAGGGACCGGACAAGGGCCGCACCGGAGCCCTGCCGCTGGTCGTCGGGACCTGCGCCGCCCTCGCCGGAGCGATTGCGGCCGCGGGCGCAATCGCCGTACTGCACGCCACCGACCTGGGCGGCGGAGCCGCCACCTTCGCGCTGCTGATCCTCGCCCTCACCGGCGGTACGGGTGTCGGTATCCGCACGGCCGGCAAGGTGCTGCCGGCGCTGTCGCGGCGGCGGCTGCTCTCTCTGGCCACCGCCGTCACGGGCGTGTCGCTGCTGGCGATGGGCCTGGTCCCGGACACGGCGACCGTCGTCCTGATCGCCGTGCTCGCCGGATACGCGGCGGGCGTCGCCGCGAACACCGGTCATGTCCTCGTCGAGCAGGAGACCGAGGAGTCCCGTCGGGTCCGGACCACCGAACACCTCCAGGCCGTCGTCCGGGTCCTGATCGCGCTCGGCGCGCTCTGCGGCCCGCTGGTGGCCGCCGCCATAGGCACGCACCGGCTGACAGCCGGGGACTTCGTCTTCGCGCACGGCGGCGCCGCTTTCACCCTGATGCTGATCGGCGCCCTGCTGCTGCCGGTCGCCGCGATCGTGCTCGCGAAGACGGACGACCGTTCCGGAGTGCCGCTGCGCCGGGATCTGCGCGAGGCGCTGCGCGGCGGCGAACCGGCCGTCGCACCCGCCGCGACCGGCTTCTTCCTCGCCCTGGAGGGCGGCGACGGCGCCGGCAAGTCCACCCAGGTCGAGGCACTCGCCGAGTGGATTCGCGCCAAGGGCCACGAGGTCGTCGTCACCCGGGAACCCGGTGCCACCCCCGTCGGCAAGCGGCTGCGGTCGATCCTGCTCGACGTGTCGTCCGCCGGGCTCTCCAACCGTGCCGAGGCCCTGCTGTACGCCGCAGACCGCGCCGAGCACGTCGACTCGGTCGTGCGCCCGGCCCTTGAGCGCGGCGCGATCGTCATCTCCGACCGTTACATCGACTCCTCGGTCGCCTACCAGGGCGCGGGCCGCGATCTCGCGCCGACCGAGATCGCCCGGATCTCCCGGTGGGCGACGAGCGGGCTCGTACCGCATCTGACGGTGCTCCTGGACGTCGATCCGGGGACCGCGCGCGAACGGTTCACCGAGGCGCCCGACCGGCTGGAGTCCGAGCCGCCCGAGTTCCACGCCCGGGTGCGGTCCGGCTTCCTGACGCTGGCCGCGGCCGACCCGACGCGCTACCTGGTGGTGGACGCCGGCCAGGAGCCGGAGTCGATCACCACCGTCGTACGGCACCGGCTCGACCAGCTCCTTCCGCTCTCCGAGGCCGAGATCAAGGCCCTGGAGGAGGCCCGCAAGGCCGCGGAGGAAGAGGTCAGGCGCCTCGCGGAGGAAGAAGCCGCGCGCAAGGCCGAGGAGGAGCGCCTGGAGCGTGAGCGGCAGGAGCAGCTCGCCCGGCTCCGCGCCGAGGAGGAGGAGCGCAAGCGGCAGGAGCTGGAGGAGGCACGCCGCCGCGAGGCGGAGCGCCAGGCCGAGGAGGCCCGGCAGCGCGCGGAGGAGGCCCGCCGGATCGCGGAGGAGGAGCGGGCCCGGCTGGAGTCCGAGGAAGCGGCCCGCGAGGCCGAGCAGGCGCGACTGCGCCGGCAGGCCGAGGAGGAGGCACGGCTGCGCAAGGAGGCCGAGGCGCTGCGCCTTGAGAAGCAGCGCAAGGCCGAGGAGTCGCTGCTGAGGGCCGAGGCGGCACGCCGCCAGGCCGAGGCCGAGTCGGCCGCAGCGGCTGAGACCGCGCGTGCGCAGGCCGCCGCGGCGGAGGCGGAAGCGGCGGAGGCGGCTGCCCAGGCGGACGCGGCCGCGCGGGCTTCCCGGGAGCGCCGGGAGTCCCAGGAGTCCCAGGAGTCCCGGTCGTCCGGGTCGTCCATGCCGGACAACGAGCTGACGGTGCCGACCCCGATCGTCAACCCGAACGAGGTCACCCAGCCGGTTCCCTCCCCGGTGGACCCGTCGTCCGGTTCCACCCGTTCCGGTTCCCGTTCCCGGTCGCGGTCCTCGTCCGACACCTGGCCCTCGGACGAGGCAGAGACGACGATGATCCCGAAGGTCACGGACCCGGACGAGCGCTCCGGCGGCCGGGACGCGGCGGGCGCGATGGACGAGACGACGGTGCTTCCGCCCGTACGGGACACGGGCCGCGGGTCCGCCCGGGGCGCCGACCCGGCCGACCGGGTACCGCGGGGCATCTTCCGGGACGAGCACGCGGCAGGCTCCGTACCGGAGCGCGAGAACGAGCGCACCCGCGAGCTCCCGCAGGTCACCGACCCGAACGCGCCCCAGCAGCCCGCCCCGGAGCAGCAGGAGCGCCCCGGCCGGGCGTCCCGGCCCCGCCCGGACTGGGCGGAGGAGACCCCGCTGGACGATCTGCCGACGCTGGCGGACGAACTGCTCGGCGACCACGACGACGAGGGCCCCGCGTCCCGGGGCCGTGGACGTCGCCCGCGGCGCTGATCGGTACGTGATCCGCCGGTACGTGATCCGGTACGCGCGGGAGCCCCGGATGACCGGGGCTCCCGCGCTTCCTGCTTCCGGGGCTCTCCCGTCCCGGGCGTGTGCCGCGACTGTCAGACCCGTCCCTCACAATGGGAAGCCGGATCGACGCCTGACGCGCACCTTGTCCGGCCGCTGATCAGCGAGAGCCACGACCACCACCGAAGGGCGGAGACCCATGTCCGTATGGGACGACCTGGTCGGCCAGGACCGGGTGCAGGATCAGCTCGGCGCCGCCGCCAGGGACGCCGACGTGCTGGTCTCCGCCATCTCGGCGGGAGAGCCGGTGCCGCCCGGCTCGAAGATGACCCATGCCTGGCTGTTCACCGGCCCGCCCGGCTCCGGCCGGTCCACCGCCGCGAGGGCCTTCGCGGCGGCTCTGCAGTGCACCAGTCCGGACCGCGCGCTGGGCGGGGCGCCGGGCTGCGGTTTCTGCGACGGCTGTCACACCAGCCTCATCGGTACGCACGCCGACGTCGATGTGATCCGCACCGACCTGCTCTCCATCGGCGTGAAGGAGACCCGGGAGCTGGTCCGTCGCGCCCAGCTCTCGCCCGCCGTCGGGCGCTGGCAGGTCATCGTCATGGAGGACGCCGACCGTCTCACCGAGGGCGCGGGCAACGTCCTGCTGAAGGCGATCGAGGAGCCCGCACCGCGCACCGTGTGGCTGCTCTGCGCGCCCTCGCTCGAAGACGTGCTGCCCACGATCCGTTCCCGCTGCCGCCACCTCACGCTGTGTACCCCGTCGGTCGACGCGGTCGCCGATGTCCTGATCCGGCGGGACGGCATCGACCCGGAGCGGGCCGTGTCCGCCGCCCGTGCCACACAGGGCCACATCGGCAGGGCCCGCCGCCTCGCCACGGACGAGCGGGCGCGGACCCGCCGCGCGGCGGTCCTCGGACTGCCGCTGCGCGTCGACGACATCGGCGGCTGCCTCAAGGCCGCACAGGAGCTGATCGACACCGCCACCGACGACGCGAAGCAGGTCGCGGAGGACGTGGACGTCAAGGAGACGGAGGACATGAAGGCCGCGCTGGGCGCGTCCGCCGGAGGCCGGATGCCGCGCGGCACCGCCGGGGTGATGAAGGACCTGGAGGACAAGCAGAAGCGCCGCAGGACCCGTACGCAGCGCGACAGCCTCGATCTTGCGCTCACCGAGCTGACCGGCTTCTACCGCGATGTGCTCGCCCTCCAGCTGGGCTCGCGGATCGCCATCGCCAATGCCGACGCGCAGGACTCCCTCGACCGCGTCGTCCGCTCGTCCACACCCGAGCGGACCCTGCGCCGGATCGAGGCGGTGACCGCCTGCCGCCGGGCGCTGGACCGCAACGTGGCCCCGCTGCTCGCGGTGGAGGCCATGACGATGGCGCTACGGGCGGGCTGACGGCACGAGCCCGGCGACCACCACGCCGCCCCTCCCGGTGGCCGGGCGACACCGAATCACCCGTATGAGTAGGGAATCGGGCGAGTCGTCACCCGGCGGCTACGCTCCGGACATGGACACCAGGCGCCCGCTCCGCACCCTCGCCATCGCGCTCGGCACTGCCGGCCTCCTCATCTCCGGCTGCAGCAGCGGAAGTTCGACGACGGGCGCCTCGTCATCCGCACCGGCGGCCACCGCCTCCGCCGTCCCGGCGGCGCTGAAGACGTACTACGCACACCCCCTGAGCTGGCGGGACTGCGGTGTCACCGGATTCCAGTGCACGACCATGAAAGCGCCGCTCGACTACGCGAAGCCGGACGCCGGTGCGATCAAGCTGGCGGTCTCCCGCAAGAAGGCCACCGGCCCCGGCAAGCGGATCGGCTCGCTGCTGGTGAATCCGGGCGGGCCCGGCGGATCGGCCATCGAGTACCTCCAGGGCTACGCCGCGGTCGGCTACCCCGCCCAGGTGCGGGCCCGGTACGACATGGTGGCCATCGACCCACGCGGGGTGGCGCGCAGCGAACCCGTCACCTGCCTCACCGGTCCGCAGATGGACGCCTACACGCAGGTCGACCAGACGCCGGACGACGCCGGGGAGGTCACCGCGCTGAGCGGTGCGTTCAAGAAGTTCGCCACGGGCTGTGAGCAGCGCTCGGCGGAGATCCTGCCGCACGTGTCCACCGTCGAGACGGCGCGTGACATGGACGTCCTGCGTGCGCTGCTCGGCGACGACCGGCTGAACTACGTCGGGGCCTCGTACGGCACCTTCCTGGGCGCCACGTACGCCGAACTCTTCCCGGCGCGGGCGGGCAGGCTCGTCCTCGACGGTGCGATGGACCCGTCGCTGCCCTCCGTCGAGATGAACCGCGACCAGACCGCGGGGTTCGAGACGGCGTTCCAGTCCTTCGCCGGTGACTGCGTGAAGAAGACGGACTGCCCCCTCGGCACCACGTCCGCCTCCGACGCCGCGGACAGGCTGAAGCAGTTGTTCGCCGGCCTCGACGCCAAGCCGATCGCCACGGGTGACTCCCGCAAACTCGGGGAGTCCCTGGCCACCACGGGGGTCATCGCCGCCATGTACGACGAGGCCGCCTGGCCCCAGCTCCGTGACGCGCTCACGGCCGCCGAGAAGGGCGACGGCTCCGGCCTGCTCTCGCTGGCGGACAGCTACTACGAGCGCGAGCCCAACGGCAGGTACGCGAATCTGATGTACGCCAACGCGGCCGTGAACTGCATCGACCTCCCGCCCGCCTTCACCACCTCCAAGGCGGTCGCCCAGTCGCTCCCCACCTTCGAGAAGGCCTCCCCGGTCTTCGGCAAGGGCTTCGCCTGGGCCTCCCTGAACTGCGCCTACTGGCCGGTCCGCGCCACCGGCACCCCGCACCGCATCAAGGCCGAGGGCTCGGCCCCGATCGTGGTGGTCGGCACCACCCGGGACCCGGCGACCCCGTACAAGTGGGCCACGTCCCTGGCCGGCCAGCTCGCCTCCGGGACCCTCCTCACCTACGAGGGCGACGGCCACACGGCGTACGGGCGCGGCAGCGACTGCATCGACACGGCGATCAACACCTACCTCCTGGAGGGCACCCCGCCGAGCGACGGCAAGACCTGCTCCTGACCCCACCCACCACGCCGCTGACCTGCGCCTGCGCCCTGGTGCCAGGGCGGTACGGAGCACCCTCGGAAACTGTGTAGACTTGGGCCCGCTGCTGATCGCACCATGGTGTGGCAGCGCGTGCCGCCTTAGCTCAGTTGGCCAGAGCAACGCACTCGTAATGCGTAGGTCTCGGGTTCGAATCCCGAAGGCGGCTCTGTGGAAGCCTCAGGACTCACTCGCCGTGACCTGGGGCTTTTGCTTTTTCCGAGGCGGAATCGGGCACGGGGAGCCGCACGGCGGGGACGCCGTGGACGAGCTTGCGTGAGCGATGCGTGAGCGGAGCGGCTCAGCGATCTACTTCTTGGGCCGTTTGGCTTTGCCCTTCTTCTTGGCCGCGGCCTGGGCTTTCGCCTTGGCCTTCGCCTTCTTGGCAGCCTTCGCGGCCCTGCGAGCGGCCTGCTCTGCCTCGGCCCTGCGCTGGAGAGGGACCAGCTTGGCGGTGGCCTCGGCCGCGTTCTTCCCGACGTGGGGTAGAACGCTCTGATAGATGTCCCGCGTGATCCGGGTGTCACTGTGGCCAAGGGTGTCGGAGACGATCTTGACGTCGATGCCGCCGGCGAGCATGAGCGTGGCCGCGCCGTGGCGGAGGTCGTGCAACCGGATCGGGGGAAGTCCAGAGGTGGAGACGAGACGTTCGAAGAGATCGGTCACTTTGCCTGGGTGGAGCCAGGTGCCGTTCTCCTGGGTGAACACGTGGTCTGTCTCCACCCAGGCCGAGCCCCACTCCTCGCGGTCCGCGTCTTGCTGCTTGCGGTGTCGCTCAAGGACGCCGACGGTGTCGTCGTCGAGTGCGACCACGCGGTAGCCGCTGTCGGTCTTCGGCTCGGACGCCTCGACCTCCCAGCCGTCCTGCACAAGCTGCGTGGAGACGGTGAGGAAGTGGGTGTCGAGATTCGTCTCGGACCACGGCTGTCCGCACGCGTCCCCTCGGCGCAGCCCGCGGAAGGCGATCAGGTGCCACATGGCGTACAGCCGGTCCGCGGAGACGAAGTCGAGGAACGCGCCCGTCTGCTCGGGCGTCCAGACCATCACGGGCGACGGCTTCTCGCCGGTCTGCTCCCACTTGGCGACTCGCTCGTCCGTCCACACCAGGGCTTTGGGCTTGCGCACGGGGTCGATCTCGACGTGGCCGGCCGGGTTGAAGAGGAGGATCTGCTGCCCGATCGCTTCGTTCAGAGAGGCGCGGAGCGTGGCCTTGATGTGCTGGCGTGTGGCGGGCCCGGTTATGCGGCGGAAGGGCGGCATGGCGTCGATCGCAGCCTTCATCGCCTTCCGACGGGCGCGGTTCTCTGAGCCCTTCCACGGTACCGTCGCCAAATCATCTATCGCGGAGCGCCGTTGGGCGTTCTGCTCCAGGATCTGGGCGTTGGCCTCGCGAATGTCCGTGAACATCTCGCTGAGGTGGCTGACACGCAGCCGGTCGAGACGCCGTGCCCCGATGCGTGGCTTCAAGTGCACGCGGATGTCGGTCTCGTAGCGATTCAGCCCGGACTTCCATATACGCTTGCCCGCCAGCCACCGGTCGAGCCACTCGCTCACGGTAAGGCTGCCGATGAGGTCCTGGCCGGCGTTGAGGCGCCTCTTCGTCTCTTCGACGTCCGGCAGGGGAGACCTCTCGCTGCTGACTTCCGCCAGCATGGCGGCGATCAGCTCGGTGCCCTCGGGGTCGTCCGACTCGGCCAGGCACAGGAGAGCGCGAACGTGGTCGAGGTCAGCCTGGGCGGCCTTGCGGCTTTCGAAGCCACCGCGCCCGAACGACCTCCGGCTGCCGTCCTCCCGTGGTGGCAACTCCTGACGTGCGGAGTACGTGCAGTGACTCCTGCTGTTGCGCTTGGGGCAGGCCGTGCCGAGCTCCTTGCCGGTCTTCGGGTCACGGCAGGAGCAGCGTCGGTAGGTGGAGCCCTTCAAAGATCGTTCTCCTCTGTGGTGTCGGTATCGAGTGGGTCGACGTCGGCGAGCGGTGAGGGTAGGTGCGGTGGCGTGCCGCCGCGTTCGCGAATGGCCTCGCGGTGCTTGAGCAACTCGAATTTGGCTCTGGCGGCCTGGTCGGCGTAGCGGTCCAAGGCGCGTTCGGCCGCTTCCCGTTGAACACGGTTGGCGGCGGTCTTCATCTTCCAGCGTTCGTAGTTCTCACTCTCCACGGCGGCCATGGCCGAGCGGAGTTCGAGGTCGTGGGCCAGGAAGTGGTCGAGCATGTAATCGGTGGCGTCCTCGGCCGGAGAGAGCCCGTTGAACCACTGCAAGGCGTCCCAGGTCGGTTGCGGTTCTCTGTATGGGAGTTCGCGCACTTCGGTGATGTAGCCGACTGGGTAGATCAGGCTGATCGGGGACACACGCAGCGCTTTCGCGAGGACCATGACTTCGACCAGAGGCAGGACGGCGCGGCGACCGGACTCCATGTTGGCGATCACGTTCCGGGGGATTGGGTAGCCGATCTCCTCACGCCCAGGCGGCGGCTCGCGACCAGGCCAGTTCGAGTTCGAGGCGGTCCTCGTCCAGTGAACGCCCACGCGCCTGAACGGCCGTGTCCACGCGGTATTTGACCGTGTTCTTGTGCAGGTGGACGCGGCGGGCCGTCGCGACGAAGCTGCGGTTCTCGGCGAGGAAGGCCAGCAGCGTCTCGCGGAGCCGGGCCGTCGCCTCGGTGTCCTCGTCGAGTGCGCCGAGGGAGGTGGCCATCCAGAAGTGGGTTCCAGGTTGGACGGGGAATTCGGTCATGAGTCCGGTCTGGTCAAATTGCGTCATTGCCTGGTTCGATAGGCCAGTGCTGTCACGCGGGGAAGACGTGGGGCCCGGGGGATGTGGGAGACGGATCACCTATCCCGGAGGAAGGCCCGAAATGACGGGGCCGGCGTGGTCTCTGGTGTTCGGGGCGGCGCTCACGCTGGCAGGGAAGGCAAGTGCCCGGTCGTTGACAGGGGCGTCGATCGAGCGCCGGACGGCGATACTCACTGCTGCTGCGTTACTCGACGTGGCCCAGCTCGCCTGTACAGACGGATTCGTCCGCCCTGATCTGGTCGCCGATGCACAGTTCGCGGCCTCGCTCGTCCGCTCGTACGATGCGCTGCATGGCACCGCGCTCGCCTTCCACGGGCCTTCGGCCCCGTCGTGGGCTGATCACGAGATCACAGATCTGTCGGCCGAGGACGACTGGTCGGTCATCTACGGTGACCTTCGCTATCTCAGGCGTGAATGGGCCGCTCACCAGGACCTCTTAGCGCGCTGAGCACCGAGCCCGTCGCTTACCTGCCGTGCCGGCTGCGGTCGACCGGCGTGTTCCGGGATCTCTCCGGCCTGGTGCGTGCGGCGGTTCACCTGGCGGGCAGAGTGGCTCGCGCCTTGGGCGCGTGCAGTGGGTTGAAGTGCGGGTTGATCGAAAGAGCCTTGGTGAGGTCGTCGCGGGCGGCGTCGGTGTTGCCGAGGGATTGCTGGATCATGCCGCGGTGGTAGTGGAAGAGTGCGTTGCGGGTGCCCAGTGCAAGTGCCTTGTCCGAGACGGTGAGCGCTTCTTCGTCCTGGCCGTTGGTGTGGAGGGCCCAGGCGAGGGCGTCCTGGGAGTCGAGGAAGGGCCGGCTCTTCAGGCTTTTGCGGGCAAGGGCGAGCGCTTGTTTGTGGTCTCCGTGGTCGGCTTCGAAGAGGGCGGCGTCGGAGTCGAGTGTGACGCCGTTGGCCGCGAAGAGTTTCTGTTCGGCGCGGAAGATGTCGTACTGCTGGTCTGCTTCCTTCGTGCGGCCGAGTGACTGGTAGAGCTCGCCGAGTTGGAGCACGTATTCGGGTAGAGGCAGGTGCTGTCCGGCCCGGGCGAGGTCAGTGAGGGCTTCGGTGTTCTTTCCGAGGGCGGCCTCGGCCCTGGCTTTGATCTGAAGCAGTGGGGCGTCGTTGGGGACGGCACGCAGACCCTCTTCGGCGTCGGTGAGCGCCTGGTGTGCGTCGCCGTTGTTGAAGGCCATCTCACTGAGGTAGTAGCGGGCGAATGCCCGGTCCGCCGGACTGCCGGCGCTCTGCAGGGCTCGTTGCATGTCGGTGCGCGCCGTGGTGGTGTCTCCCCGCAGTTCCGCGGCGTAGGAGGCGCGGGCAAGGGACGGCGTGCCTGGTTTGAGGTCGACCATCTTCTGCACGGCGTCGGCAGCTTCGGAGTAGCGGCCCAGCTGTGTGTAGGCGTCGGCCAGCGTCCCGTAGAGCGTGGCGTTGTACGGGTTGACGGCGACAGCCCGCTTGGCCCAGGACAGTCCCTGGGAGAAGTTGTGCCGGGCTGCCTCGAGTGCGGCCATGCCGCCCATCGCGGCGAAGTTGTCCGTGCTGTCCAGCGTGAGTGAACGCTTGAGGACTTCTTCGGCCTTGGGGTAGTACGTCGGGTCGGCAGTGATCTTCGCCTGCTGGACGTAGTTCAGGCCGAGTGTGCCGAGCGCGATGGGATCGCGAGGATTGCGCCGTGCGCGGTCCTGGAGCGTGCTGATGTCGGCAGCCAGCGGGTCGGCACCGGTGGCGGGGCCTCGTCCAGCGCTGGCTTCAGGGGTGCTCGGGGCGCTCTGCGATACGGACCACGGGGAAAGCCCCAGTCCGCCGGCGAGGAACAGAGCCGCGGCGAGAACGATGACCACCGTGGCGGCCAGCAGGAAGCCTCGAAGCGTGGGCAGTTGGCGCAGTTGCATGGTCTCTTCCCGCTCTTAGGGGTGTGGCCGGGCCCGGTGGTCAGCGGGCAAGGGTGGCGTAGACGACGAGGTTGTCGAGGTACTCGCCCTGCGTCCGGTCGTAGGTGCCGCCGCAGGTGATTAGCCTTAGTGCCGGTGGACCGGTGGTGGCGTAGACCTGGCTGTCGGGGAAGGCGTCCTTCTCGTAACTCCGCAGCGCACGGACAGTGAAAGCAAGTTCCCTGCCGTTGTCGCTTCGGATGGTTATCCGGTCACCCGGACGCAGGGAGGACAGTCCGTAGAAGGCTGCTGGTCCGGTGGCGGAGTCGACGTGCCCGACGAAGACCGCCGCGCCCGGGTCGCCGGGACGCGGGCCGTCGCTCCACCATCCGACATCCGCAGGATCCCCCGGTGCGGCGAGCCTGCCGTCCTGCTGGACGCGGAGGCCGGTGAGTGGCTTGTCGAGGCCGATCGAGGCTATGCGTATCCGCTGGGGCGGCGCCGCGGGTGCGGTTTCAGTGATGGTGTTGTCCGACCCCGGCTGGACAGGGACCTCTCCTATGTCGATGTCCCTGACAGCGTGGGTTGTCGGATCGAGCAGGACCCAGGTACCGGCGCCGCCGAGCCCGATCCCCGTGGCGACGGCGACCGCTGCGATGATGCGGCGGCGGCGCTTCGGGTGGTGTCCCTGGTTGCGCCGCGGTCGCCCGCCCTCAAAGTTCGAGGGCGGGCGACCTGTGGTGGCGGAGCCTGTCATGCCTGGTTGGCGCGCCGCCGGCGCAGGGCCAGCGCTCCCGCGCAGGCGAGGAGTGCGCCGCCGCCGACTGCGGTGACGGCCGCGACGGGGAATCCGTCGCCGAAGGCGGTGCCGCCGAAGCCCGCTCCGACGCCGCCGTCGGGGTGCAGGGAGTCGGCCTGGTTGACGGCTGCGGTGTTCGGCAGCGCGACGTAGGGGAACGAGTTCCCGGGCTGACGGTAGGGGGTGTCGACCGCGTCGCCCGCTGCCAGGCCCTTGACGATCTTGCCGGTCTGGGCGGCGCCTTCGAGGGCCTGGAGTTCGATGTCGACGACGTCGTCGTTGAGCCGGCGGCCGTTGGGGAAGCCGCCCAGGTCGTTGGCGAGAACGCCGAGGCGGTTGGGCTTGGCCGTGACGGGCACGGACATGTTGAGACGCAGTTCCTCTGCCGGTACGAACGCGGACTTGTCGACGTCGGCGTTCAGCAGCTGGGAGTTCAGGTCCGCCTTGATGGGGCCGCATGCCTTGCAGATACCGGTGAGGAAGATCTCGACCAGGTCGTTGCGCGGCGTCGCCGGCGCAGGGATCCCGTAGATGCTCTGGATCAGCTTCGGCACGATCGGGTCCTTGACCTTGTCCACCACCGGGGTGACCGAGGCATCCTTGTCAGGGCTCAGCGCGTTGAAGGCGTCCTTGTACTTCAGCGGGACAACCACCTCGTTGACCAGCGGGTTCCCGAGTCGTGAGACCTGACGCCACTCTGACTCGCTGCCCTGCTCGGGTGCGGTGTCCTTGTCCGGTCCCTTGGCGTCCCCGGCCGAGGACGACTCCCCGCCCTTGTCACCGGCACCGACGACGGCCGCGCCCTTGCGGTCAGTGGTGGACCAGACGCCGATCACGGGGTTGCGGGTGGCGTCGCCCTTGAGTGCCAGGTCCTTCTTCGGCACCTGGAGGGCGATGGTGTTGACGTTGTAACCGGCGAGCGTGTTGTGCCCGGTCTCCTTCAGGTTGCCTCCGTACAGGAGGTCGAAGATCCGCAGGTCCAGGAAGAACGAGTCGGACGCCTGCCCGGCGAATGTCTGACCGCCGTTCGGCAGGTCCAGCACGGCCTGCTTGCGCAGTGAGGCGTAGTCGGGCATCGACGCGATACCCACGTTCGACGGAGCCGCCGGCGCGTCCTTGAGGAGCGTCTTGGTGCTGCCGTGCGCGTCGGTTGCCGTCAGGGTGTACGTCTGACGGAAGTTGAGGGTCGGGTCGTCCAGCTTCTTCACGACACCGGTGTTGTAGAGGAACTGGTCGGCGGCGTCCCGGATGTGGTCGGTGAACGCCCAGGTGTAGGTGGTGTCGGGCTTGCCGTCGCCGTTCGCGTCGATCTTGATGTGGTAGCGGGCGTCGTTGGCGAACGGGTAGAAGTTCGGTCCGCCGTTGGGCTCCTCGAAGGGAATCCAGTTGGCCACCAGCGTGACGGTGTCCGGCTTGTCGGGGCTGGTGAAGGCGTAGACGTCGGTGTTGTCGGCCTTCGGGTCGCCCGAGGTCAGGGGCGCCTCGCGGTGGCTGGAAGCGGAGCTGGTGCCGGGCGCCAGGCCGGTGAGCGCCATGGCGCTGACCAAGGCGAGGGTTCCAGAGGCTGCGAGCGCTCGTTCGAGGCTGCGAGCCGGGCGTTTCGATCGGGGGCGGCAGGACTGCATGGGCCATCCGTTTCCGGTGAGAGCCGCGGCCCTCCGGAAGCTGAAGGTAGGCGGCTGGGGTCTGCGCTCGAAGAGCCACCTGGGAGCAAGCCGGGCCCAACCCGGAGGTGAAAACCACGCGGCACACGCCACACAATGTGACTAGGAGCTACGTAAAGAGCACCACGCGTGGGAAGCCTGCGCGCGGCGGAAGGGCCGAACGGGGACTTGGCAGGAACGTCCTCTGCCCCGGGCGGAGGGGCGCTGTGAGCCGCGCGGGTGACGAGGCGACCAGGACCGGCACTCACAGAGAACGAACGGGTACCACTGTGGTCCGCCCCCTCGGGCGGACCAAGCCATCAAACTGCAGGCCGCGCCAGCCATCCAGGCGTTCCCCTGCGCCCCCTCGCCGGAGGCGAAACGGATGAATTCCCTGCTCGGAAGCCGTCCTGTGGTGACCGCTCACCGTGTCCTCGCGCAGCGTGTGGCCCTGCTGGCCACCGCCGTGGTCTCGCTGTTCGCCGTGGCCGTACCCACAGCCGAGGCACATCCTCTTGGTAATTTCTCGATCAACGAGTACGCCGGATTCACCCTCCACCCCGACCACGTCGATGTGCTGACGGTCACCGACACCGCCGAGATCCCCACACTCCAGGCCACCCCGGCCATCGACACCGACGGCGACCGTCAGACGAGCAGCAGCGAACGCACCACCTGGGCCACTACCCAGTGCGCCGCCACCTCGGCAAAACTCACCGTCACTACCCCGCAGCGCCTGGTTTGGACGACACGGTCGGCAACCTTCCGCTTCCAACCGGGCCAAGGCGGTCTGCGCACCGGGCGACTGGAGTGCCGGCTGCGCGCACCGCTGGACCTGACAGCCGGGGCGGTGACCTTGCGGGTCGACACCGGCGCGGACAGGAAGCGGGTCGGCTGGCACGAGATCACCGCAACGGGCATCGGAACCCGCCTCCAGCACTCCACCGTCCCCCAGACCTCCTCCACCCATGAGCTGCGCAGCTACCCGCGCGACCTTCTCTCCACGCCGCGCGGCGACACCACTGCACAGGTGACAGCCGGCCCGGGTGGCCAGACCGCCGGTACCCCCCTCAGCAACACCGCAGAGGCGGGAGAAGGAGGCGGCCTCACCGGACGCGTCGAAGCGCTGTCGCAGCGCCTCACCTCGATGACCGGAGCGCGCGACCTCACCCTGCCGATCGGCCTGCTGGCGGTACTGCTCTCGCTCGTGCTCGGCGCGGGTCACGCGCTGCTGCCAGGGCACGGAAAGACCGTGATGGCGGCCTATCTCGCAGGGCGCCGCGGCAACGTGCGCGACGCGGTCACCGTCGGAGCAACCGTGACAGTCACCCACACCGCCGGCGTCATCATCATCGGCCTCTGCCTCACCACCTTCTCCTCCCTGGCCGGAGACACGGTGCTGAACTGGCTCGGGGTCATCAGCGGCGCCCTCGTCACCCTCGTCGGCGCCACACTCCTCACCGACGCCACTCGCCGCTCCCGCCACAACACTGCTGCCGCCGCTGCCCGCCCGGCTGAAATGTCACCCCTCGCAATGGCCGGCGCCGGTGCACATGGCCACGTCTCCGCGACCACCGAGATGCCCCACATGCACGACCACCCGGTCCACACACACGAACCACACGCGCATCCCCACAGCCACGAACACGACCACGAAAAACCCCACCGCCACGGCCTGTTCGGACACGCCCACCACCACGCGCACCCCCACGCACCCGTCGAAGGCGGCGCACAGCCCTTCACCACGCGCGGACTCATCGGTCTGGGGGTCGCCGGCGGACTGGTGCCCAGTCCTTCCGCGCTCGTCGTGCTTCTCGGTGCCATCGCCCTGGGCCGTACCGGCTTCGGCGCGGCACTCGTCCTCGCCTATGGCATCGGCATGGCGGCCACCCTCACAGCCGTCGGAATCCTCCTCGTCAAGCTCGGCAACCGAGCCGAATCCCTCACCTCCCGACCCGCATTCGCACTCATCCGCAGGATCGCGCCCTACACCGCTCTCCTGACCGCGACACTCGTCCTCGCCGTGGGACTCAGCCTGATCGCCCGCAGCCTGCCGCTAGCCTTGTAACCAGCGGCTATACGCCTGCCGGCAGCAACCCGACCCGGCAGACTCCCAGAGGGCATCGACGTGCACCGTCACCCGGCTGGGCAGTCACGAAGCACGACGACCGCCCCCGTCCTGGCTTGGGCGGGGGCGGTCAGGGCGCGCGTCTTGGCGGACTGGTGCCCGGACATGCGCAGCGCGCATGCCGAGGGCTGAATCATGCACGCATGTGATCTCAACCGAACGGGCCGGCCCGGAGACACGGGCAGGTATCACTCGCTCACCCGACCGGCGGCAGAGCCCTGCGGAGAGCGCGAGACATGCGCGGCAAGTGCCCCAAGGCTTGTCTGGGGGGCTTGCCACCGAAGGTTCGACTGCGGACCGACCGTAGCCGGACGACCAGCAGCGTTTCAGCGATGGTTGTACTTGCCGTGCTTCCAGTGCTTCTTGTCGTCGTGCTGCTTGCCACCATCATGGTGCTGCTGACGGCCGTAGCCGCTGTTGACGCAGGTGTTGCCGAAGCTCGGGTTGAGCAGTCCGAGCACGTTGACGGAGTTGCCGCACGCGTTGACCGGGACGCTGATGGGAATCTGCACCACGTTGCCGGACAGGACACCCGGTGAGCCGTAGGCCACGCCCTGCGCACCCGAGTCAGCACTGGCCACACCGGCACCGGCAAATGCCAGCGCACCGGCAGCCACGGTCAGGGTGACCGCACTTCCAAGCCTGAACATGAAACCTCCACGAGGAACGAATGCCGCCGCAATCAAGACGACGAACTCCGTCCCACCATGCGCGCCCCTCCCCGTACAGGTCCCAGGCGCGCCCACACGCCGGCCGTGATCCCACGAATGGTCGCTCTTCCGGCGAGAGTTGATCAATAGCGCCCGGCAACCGGACCACCCCCTGCTAACCAAACAACGGAAGGTGAGCTGCCATTGCGCCGATTTCTCTGCGCCACGCTGCACAAAGGACCATTTTTGCGCAGTTTTTTACTAATCATCTGGTTGTCTTCTGTGCCTCGGTGCCGTCGGCTGTCGGTGGCATCTCCCGAAGAGTTCCGGAGAGACACATGCGTACACGTGCAGCGGTTGTCGCCCTCGCGCTGGCTGCCTCGGCCGTGGCAGCCGCCCCCGCCGCCTCAGCAGTGGGAACAGCCGGCAGCGACGGGTGGGGCCGGCCCGGCGTGAGCCGCGCGGGCGGCGAACTGGTCGCGGTGGGTCTGACGGGCGAGCAGCGCCTGGTCAGCTTCTACGTGCGCACCCCTGATGACATCTGGTCGTTCGGCAGGATCACCGGTCTGGAGGGCGACTCCAAGCTCGTCGGGATCGACTTCCGCGTCCAGAACGGCAAGCTGTACGGCGTCGGCAACAGGGGCGGCGTCTACACCATCACCAGCAAGGCGCAGGCCAGGAAGGTCTCACAGCTGACCGTCGCCTTGGCGGGCAACGCCTTCGGGGTCGACTTCAACCCCGCCGCCAACCGGCTCAGGGTGATCAGTAACACCGGGCAGAACCTGCGCCACAACATCGACGACGCGTCGGCCCCGCGCACCACCACGGTCGACGGCACACTGATCAACCCGACGACACCGCCCTCGACCGCCCTCGGCGTCACGGGCGCCGCGTACACGAACAACGACCTGAACGCCGCCACAGCGACCTCACTGTTCGACATCGACACGGTCAACGACCGCGTCTCGCTCCAGTCCCCGGCCAACGCCGGCACCCTCGCACCCACCGGCAACCTCGGCGTCAACGCCGGCCCCTCCGCGGGATTCGACATCTACTACCGCGCCGCGACAGGTGACAACGACGGCTACGCCGCCCTCAGCACCGGCGGAAAGTTCCGCTTCTACAGCGTGAACGTCCTCAACGGCAAGGCAAGCCTGCGCGGCACCTTCCCCACAAACAGGCAGGTCTTCGACATCGCCCTCCCCCTCGCACAGCACTGACCGGGACCGCCAGAACACACGCACGCATGCGAGGCCGGGTCGAGAGAAACGCCCGGCCTCGCGCAGAAGGGGCGCCGAGGAACCAGGACGCCTCCTGGCCGGGATCACGACCGATCGGTAGCCGCTGGGCCAAGCACAGCAACGCGGTGAAGCACATGGTGCGCTCATGAGGTCTGAGGGGCCCTGGTGCGCGCCGACAGAAACGCGGAACCGGGCAGAAGGAGCGCGCTCGCGATGGTGCGCCGGGCGATAGCCTCTGAGGTGTGAAAGCGGCGGCAGACAAGGCACGGGACGGAGTTCCGAACCCACCAAAGAGTTCCGCCGACGCAGGCTGTGTGGTCCCCGGCAGGGTGACTGCACACGTCGATGACCTGCTGGTGCAGATCGCGCACGGCAGCAGAAATGCGCTTGCCGAGTTGTACGATCTGCTGGCGCCGCTCCTGCTCGCGCTGCTCCGCTCCCGTGAAGGGTCCATGGAACGCGCCCGCGGCGATCTGGTCGACGCCTTCGCCCGGATCTGGCGCAGAGCTCCCTCCTACGAACGGGGCCATGGCGGTCTGGAATGGGTCCTCGATCAGGCGACCAATGCCGACGCTCCCGGGCGAGCGACGTGACGGCTTGGACCCGGGGGCCAGACGCCAACAGGGGTAGGGTCCGGACGTAGCAGACGACACCGTCTCGCACACCTGGATCGAGGCGGATTCCGACACGAGCAACTGACCGGATTCCCCACCGACGCGTCTTCAGCTGGCCTGCGCAGCCAACGTGATCTTCGGCTGATCGGGTGCTCACCTGGAGGGCAGTCGCGCATTTCCGCCTGCATAGGGCGGTCGGCCGCCAACCTTGAGATGGGACTGCTCGCTACCTAAAGGGCTCGCCCTTCCCGAACCTGAGTGACACGACATCAACGGCTTTGTCCTGCCTGTTCGGCGTGGTGGATGGCCCGTGCCGCGTTGATGAGGCCGATGTGGCTGAATGCCTGCGGATAGTTTCCAAGGGCCTCTCCGGAGGTGGGAGAGATCTCTTCAGCGAGGAGGCCGACGTCGTTGGCGCAGGCGAGAGCGGTTTCGAAGACTGTGCGGGCGCGCTGCACCTCGCCGATCAGAGCCAGGGCGTGGGCGAGCCAGAAGGTGCAGAGAAGGAATGCCCCCTCGTCGGACGCGAAGTCGTCCTGGAGGTAGCGACGTACCTGTCCGCGTGTATCCGACAGCTGGTCCGCGACCGCGGACACCGTGGCGCGGATGCGGGGGTCGTCGCCGGGAAGGAATCCGACGAGGGGAAGCATGAGGGCTGAGGCGTCGAGCTCGCTGGATCCGAACGCTTGGGTGAAGGCGCCGAGGCGGGGGTTCCACCCTTCGGTTTCAATGGCTGTGCGAATGGTCTCGCGTGTTCGCCGCCAGGCAGTGACGCGTTCGGTCGTCGCGCCGAGCGCGGGCGCGAGATCAATGGCCCGGTCCAGGGCGACCCAGCACATCAGTTTCGAGTAGAGGAAGTGGCGGCTGGGACCCCGCACTTCCCAGATGCCCTGGTCGGGCTCCTTCCAGCGTCGAGCAGCGGTCTCGGCGGCCTGGAGAAGGAAGTTACGGGTGGGCTGGTCGAACCACTCGGTGCGGGGGTGCGTCTGGTGTGCGGCGTCGAGCAGTTCGCCGTAGACATCGAGCTGGTGCTGACGCCAGGCGTCGTTGCCGGTGCGCACCGGTGTGCTGCCCCGCCATCCCGAGAGGTGGGGCAGGGTGCGTTCGCTGAGGTCTCTTTCGCCGCCGATGCCGTACATGACCTGCAGGTCGACGCCTCGTTCCAGCTGGGTGGCTGCGGCCTGGGCGAGGAATCCGAAGTAGGCGGCCTTCTCCTTGTCGCAGGCGGAGGTGGACAGGGCCTGGAGGGTGAAGCTGGCGTCGCGGACCCAGGTGTAGCGGTAGTCCCAGTTGCGGTCGGCTCCGATGCTTTCCGGGAGGGAGGTGGTGGCGGCCGCGACGATGGCGCCCGTGGGTGTGAAGGTCAGTGCTTGCAGCACGCGCCCGCTGTGGGCAACCTCGTCCCTCCACCGGCCTTGATACCCCTGATGGATCCCCGTCCAAGACCTCCACCCCTTGATCGTGTCGTTCAGGCGACGGTGGATGCGCCCACCTCGCCAGGATTCCGGTTGCGCCTCGCCCCAGGCAGGCAGGGACGACAGCGCGAACCCGATCCGCCGGCCCGCCCTCAGTACCGTCTCCCCGTGCGCGGTCGCGCCTTCGATCCGCAGCGGGAGCGGTGCGGACAACACGAGACGCTGTGCGCCTCCGTACGCGCTGAGTCCGCCACGTACGAGGGACATCACCGGGTGAACGAGGCCGAACTCCGGACGGGGCGCGAAGCTGGTCTCCACCGTCACCGATCCACTGGCACAGGTGATCTGGCGCAGCAGCACGCCGGGGGAGGACGCCCCCAGCGCGTGCCCGCGCTCGCGGTGTCCCATCGCGAGGGCGTCGAGGAGAACCACCGTGCCCGAGGAGGTATGGAAGGTGGTCTCCAGCGCCAGGGTCTCGGGTACGTAGCGGCGGGTGACCTCACTCGGTCCGCTGGGCCGGATCGTCCAGTGCCCGGCCTCCTCGTCGAGCAGACGGGCGAAGACCGCCGGGCTGTCGAAGCGCGGCAAGCACAGCCAGTCCACCGACCCTGCCGTGGACACCAGCGCGGCCGAACGGCAGTCCGACAGCAGTGCGTAGTCACCGATCGGGCGTGTGCTCACGTCAGTCCTGCCTGCCGAACGCGGATGGGGCCCGGTCCTGATCGCCGGGTCACGGGGCGGACTCGTGGCCAGGAGTGCCGTTGGCAGGTCCCGTCCGTGCCGCGCCGGGCCGTTTCACGCCCGACTCCGGTGTGGGGCGGGAGCGCCCCATACGGATCAGCAGGGTGAGCGCGGAGATCGCGAACAGTGCGGCGGTGATGAGTAGCCAGCGGCCGAGGTACACGTCGGTGGAGAGCGTCGTGTACAAGGTGAAGCGGTGGCTGACCCGCTGCAGGATCAGGGGAAAGTAGGTCAGGAACAGGACTCCGGACAGGAAGACCGGGACCCGGACGTAGTTGGTCCAGCGCATTGCCGGGCGGGCGGTTTCACTCGGTGCGGCTGGTTCCCGGCGCTCGCCCAGCAGGGTCTGGGCGGCGCGGTCGGTCACGGTGTAGAGGGGCAGCAGCACCAGGTCGTGCAGCAGGGCCGCTCCGACGAACCAGAGGACCACCTTCCACGGCTCGGAACCGGACAGCAGCCGGATCCCCGCGTAGCCGGTCAGCGCGAAAGAGCAGAGAACCAAGAGCAGGTGCAGCGGCGAGGCTCCGTAGAGACTGCGGAAGCGGTTCATACGTTCTCCCCGAAGGTCAGCCGGGTGACCCATTTGGTGTTGTGGACACCCGGATTGGCCGGGACGATGATGCGCGCCGGGTAGCCGTGGTCCGGCGACAGATCTGCTCCGTTGACTCGCAGAGCCAGCAGGGAGCGGGGGTCGCGGACCTGGTTGTCGCGCAGTGTGGTCGAGTGGAAGGAACCGCTGAGCTGGGCGGACTGGACGAAGACGCCGGGCGGGCTGTCGGTGAACCCGACGAGCGCGGCCAGATCGGCCAGCCGGACTCCGCTCCACTCCTGGTCCTCGGTGGACCAGCCCTCCACGCAGGCGATCGGCAAGGCCGCGCTGTGTTGTGGGAGCGCCAGGACCTCTTCACGGGTGAGGACCCGTTCGCGGCCCCCGCCCCGAACGACAAGACGCCAGGCCGCACCGGTGTCGACGGCGCGGATGCCCACGCTGGCTGCGGTCTTGTTGATCTGGAAGCCGTTGGGACCGGGGCCCGGGTCCTGGCTGCGCGGCGCGAGCAAGGCGGTGGGCCGGAGCCAGCCTCCGATGCTCTGCCCGGCCGTCACGGCGAGCAGCACCAGGGAGCCGGCCCCCACCATCCCCAGCGCACCCCGACGGGACATGGTCGGCGCGGCCGGGCGAGGAGTCACCAGCCCAGTGGAATCCGGACGGGACCTCTCGCCGGTCTTGGGCCGGCTGCGCAGTTCCTCGTGGAGACCTCCGCTGCGCAGCATCCGGACCATGAGCGGGATCCGGAAGGCGATGTGGACGACGAACGCGCCGATAAAGACCCAGGCCCCGTAGAAGTGCAGCGGGTAGAAGGAGCCGGGGAAAATGTAGTCCAGCTGGATGTTGAGTACCCCGGTGGCGAATTCGAACAGCACCCCTCCCACGAGCAGGAGTACCGAAATCCGCTCCAGCGCGTGACTGACGGACTTCACCGGAGGCCAGGAGAACAGCTTGGGGACTACCGACCACAGCTTCGCGAGCAGCACGGGAATCAGCACGATGCCGAGCGTGATGTGAACGCCTTGAGTGAGCCGGTAGAGCCAGTACGGATGGGTGGGCCAGGAGAACAGATAGAAACCCAGCCAGCCCCGGTCCGGAGTCTTGTCGTTGGCACCGAGGTCAGGGTTGTACGCCGCGTACGAGAGCAGCCCCGTGACGAACATCAGCGTGATGCCCACCAGCAGCACCGCACCGAGCACCGACGTCAGCCAAGGCCCACGCAAGGGGCTACGCCAGAACCCCGGCCGGGTCGGACCGAGCGGCGGCCCCTCCCGCAACAGGCCCTCCAGACGGACCCGCGGCGAACTCGTCGCCACGGCCACCGGCCGCGCAGACGAGCCAGTCCTCGGCGCGGAGGACGCATAGCCAGAGCCGGCATCTCCATCCCCGTTCGGCGGGCCGGATGAGGAGAGGCGGCCGCTACCGCTGCGCGGGCCCTCTTCGCTTCCATCAGGGGGCGGGGCCGGGTTCCGAGCCTGACCGGGGCCACCGGCCGGTGCGGCTCCGGCCCGAGGCGGCGGCTCGTGGATGCCGGACGTATCGGGACCGTCCGCGCTTCCATGGCCGGCGTCCTGGGGCCTCGGGCCCTGGTCTTGTGAGTCACCCATGGGATTCCTTGTGCTTCATCAGACGGAAGATCACCGAATGGCATCGCACAGTAACCCTGGAATTTGCATCCGCCGCGTTCCTGAGGGCGGCCGTAATAATTTGTTCCCCAACCAGCTCGCACCAGTCGGTTCTACTTATCAACGAGAGATCCGAAAACCCGAACTTCCCCGTATGAATGGGTGACGAGCCCGTGTGTGCATGCAAAGCCCGGACCCCTTTGTGCGACCGTGGGCGACGTGACGGGAGCAAAGAATCGTCCTGGTCGTTCCCCGGGCAGTGACGCAATCTCAATGGCCGGCCGATCAGCCGGCCGCGCCGGGGAGTCCGCTGTCATTCCTGGATCGGCACAGCCTGACGCCCGGACTGCAGCTCCGGAATTTCAGACTGTCGTGAGTACAGCGGAGTCACCTGAGACCAGCACTGGCCCTTGGCATGAGGAGACCTACACGGTCGCCGTCACCTCGGGCCTTGGCCCTCTCTTCCTGCAGTGCGCGGACGGGGCACGGGTCCCTTTGGACGTTGAGCGGTGGTCCAGCACCGCGGACGCCGCAGACATGACCGTCCTCCAGCGTTGCGAGAAGAGCGTGCTCGACATCGGCTGCGGCCCCGGCCGTTTGGTCGCAGCCCTCTCCAAGTCCGGGCGCACGGCACTGGGTATCGACATCAGTCCAGCAGCCATCACGCGGGCCCAGGGCGCGGGCGGGTCGGCACTGCACCGATCAGTCTTCGATCCGCTCCCCTCCGAGGGGCAGTGGGGCACCGCCCTGCTCATCGACGGCAACATCGGCATCGGCGGAAACCCAGGCAGACTACTCAAACGAGTGGCGGAGATCGTCCAGCCCGGCGGGCTGCTCCTCGCAGAGGTATCGCAGCCCGATGTCGACGAACGCTTCAACGCCCGGATCGAGGGCGGAGACGGCCCAGCCGGCACAACATTCCCCTGGGCGCGGACCGGAATCACCGCTCTCCTTCGCGAAGCACGTGGCAACGGCTGGACATACGTCGAGCAATGGGCAGCACACCAACGCACCTTCGTGGCCCTACGGACCGCGGCTCCAGGCACCTGGGCACTACGGACAAGCCATTACCGCCGACTACGGTCCGCGCAAAGGCCCAGTTGCGATTGAGTGCAGAAACCGCGGAGGCAGTCGAGGCGCCGCTCTGCGAGCAGCCCTTGCCCCTGGCCGCCCGTCCCACATGTCCGACGCTGGGTCACGAAGGCGCGGACGGCTCGGAGCACGTCCAGGGGGATTGTGGTTTCGGAGCCGATCTCCACCAAGGGCCAACCGGGGTGCTTACAGAGCCCAGACGGTCAGGCACGTACTGGAGGGCGCCGCCTGCCGCATGCGTGATCACCAGCGAGAGCACGAACGAACCGAGATGCAAAGGATGGGTGCATGGCCCTTGCGGGGTGGCGCTGCGTGCGAGCGAAGGAGACCGCTTGTGAAGGCGGCCATACCGCCTTGAACCGGATCCTCGATCAGGCGACGAATGCCGACGCTCCCGGGCGGGCGGCGTGACGGCTCAGGCCCGGGAGCGCCGATGGGCTCACGCCACGGGGGTCGGGCCCAGGCGCAGCCGATAACACCGTCTCGCGCGCCTGAACCAAAGGGCTCTGCGACACGCACAACTGACGAAACTCTCACACGGCTACAGCTCCCTCGGCCTGGGCGACCGGTGACGCTGCTTCGGCTGATCAGGTGCGGTCCGGGAGCACCACAGCGCGGTTGCGCCCCTGAACGACCGGCGGCGGTAAGGGTTTGATCTGCACACTGCCCGCTACGCATTGTCGAGAGGGAACCCCCATGCTTCGTAGTATCGCGATCACCCTTGCCACCGTTGCCGCAGCCGGATTCCTGGCCGCCGGACCCGCCGCCGCGCACAACTCCGACGACGGCTATGAGGCCGGCAAGGTCGGCGCCGGCTACTCCGAGGTCGAAGGGGACCGCGCGAGCGCGGAGTACCTGAACCTGGGCGGCCCGTACGGAATCACCTACGCCAAGGCGAAGAAGGCACACTTCGAGGGCGAGGCCGGCTACTACTACGCCGAGTACCTCCAGGGCCGCTGATCCGCGACCGCACGCACGGCAGGGCTCGCCACGGTGGCGGGCCCTGCTCGCGTCCACACGTGCACCGTCGGCTACTCCCCTGCGGACGCCTGGTGTCGAGCGGCGGCGCCACTCGCCGCAACAACACCCACAAAGCGCTGGTCGCTGACGAGGCAGAACCACCGGGTCTATGGTGCGTCTCTGGTTGCATTCACTGGCGTACGACACCGTTCAGGGAGCTCGTCCCGGGGGACTCCGCCGCAGGTCGGAACGCCCCCCGCACATCGCCGAATACCTGGCGAACATTTGGAAAGCGTGTTGGCTGTGACGTGCCCGGAGTGCGTGAGCGTTGCGTGAGCGGACGGGGCGGCACCGGATGGATCGGGTGGTAAGCATGGCGAGCGGTTCAGATCTCCTACCTGCGGAAACGGGATTCACAGACACTGCCCAGCACCACCCGGGATGATCTTGCAGGCCCTCGTAATGCGTAGGTCTCGGGTTCGAATCCCGAAGGCGGCTCGGATCAGCCCCAGGACTCACTCGCCGTGACCTGGGGCTTTTTCATGCCCGGGGCATGCCGAGCCGCACGACGGGGATGCCGTGGAATTGCTTGCGTGAGCGATGCGTGAGCGATGCGTGAGCGGCGTGCCGCCGTCCGCCGTCGGTGCGTCCACGCGGCGAGGTGGAGTCTCCTGGCTCCACCCTCTACCGGCTTGCGCGGTTCTCCGCTGTCGTAGGAGGTGTGCCGAGCGTCCGCTGCACGGCGGCCGTGAAGCGAGTCCGACTCAGTTCCCTCGCCGCCTTGTTTGGTCAGAGTGCCTACCATCGCGGCCGGGTGTTCCACGGGGTGCGCGAGCTGCTGCCCATCTGTTCTGTGTGAGAACGTGTGCCCGCCGTTCGTCCGGTGAGAGCGACCGCATGGCGTCTCGGACAGCGGGGAGCGGATCAGCCGTCCGAGACGCTGGCGGCCACCGGCGACGATCGATGTGCTACTGCTGCCCGGCGCGGTGGCGGCCGGGCAGCAGCCGTCATGCCGCTCGGTTGTGCCGAATCGCGTAGACCGCGGCCTGGGTCCGATCGGACACGTTGAGCCGGGCGAAGATCGCTTGCATGTGGTTCTTGACGGTCTTCTCCGTGATACCGAGTGCCCGAGCTATGTGGCGGTTGGTCATGCCGTCGGTCAGCAGAGCGAGAACTTCGAGCTGGCGCGGTGTCAGGGCGCTGGCGGGAGACTCCTCGCCGGCCGGTTCACCGTCGCGATCGGTCGTCACTCTCCCCTGAGGAGCGCGGGTGGTCGGAGCCTCGGCTCGTCGCGGACGCGGGCGCGTCGCCGTCGAGTCCTGAGCAACGGGGTTATCTAACTGATCGTCGGTCAGAGGGTGTGTGCAGTCGCAATTTCGCGCAGCCATTCGTGTCTCCTTGCCCCCGTGGTCGAATGGACAGTCCCGCGCCCGGTCGGCTCCGTCAGGAGACCCCGGGCCCGGTAGTGACCACGCCGACTGTATCGAAGGTCGAACTCGGGAGCGGACGGTGTTTGTCAAGATTTTGGAGGCAGGTTGGTCCGAGAATTTGAGTCAGTGCTCTTGCTGGTCGCCGCCGGGTGGGTTGATCCAGCGGTGGTGGGCAGGGCGGCCGGGTCGGTGATGGCGTTGAGGTGCTGGTCAGGACCTCGGCGCGGACGGCGGCGACGGCGTTGACGGTGTCGGTGTGTCCGTGGTGGACGCCGTGTGGAGTGTGCCCGGCGATTCCGGAGTGCCGGTGTGCGGTGTTGTACCAGGTGAAGAAGGTGCGACAGAAGGCGCGGGCCCGTTCGATGGCGTCGAAGCGGTCCGGGGAGTCGGGCCGGTACCTCAGTGTCTTGAAATGCGCTTCGCTGTAGGGGTTGTTGTTCCAGGTCTACGGTCGTGAGTGGCTTTTCGTGACGCCGAGGTCCGCGAGCGGGAACGCCACCGGTGTGGAGGCCATCGAGGTGCCGTTGTCGGCGTGGATGGTCAGCGTGTTGCGGTCGGTGCGCTCCTTGGTGCTTGTTCCGGTGAGGAGTTTCTCGGCCGGCACGCTGCTCTCGCGATCGGCCAGGAGCCGGCCGACGACGTAGCGGGAGTAAATGTCGACGATCACGTAGAGGTGGAAGTACGACCACTTCGCCGGCCCGGCCAGCTTGGTGATGTCCCACGACCAGACCCGGTTCGCGTTGGTGGCGACCAGTTCCTGTTGGACCCGGAGCGGGTGGGTGGCCTGTCGGCGTCATTCGCGGACTTCGTCGTGCCCGCGCAGGACCCGGTACATGGTCGACACCGACGCGACGTAGGCGCCCTCGTCGAGTAGTCAGCGGTAGGCGGTCGCCGCGGCCTGGTCGACGTGGTCCGGATGGTTCAGCGGCGGCCGCGGCGTGGCGCGTTCAGCCGGTGTCAACGCCCGCTGCTGCGGCTCGGGTTCGCGCGGAGTGCGTACCGGCAGCGGGTTTTGGCGGTGCCGGCGGTAGTGGCTGGCCTGCGGCCGTCCGGCTGCCGCGCAGGCCGCCCGGACCGAGCCGAGCAGCTCGGTCAGCTCGGTGATCGCCTCGTCGATCATGGTGTCGGCTCGCTCCCGCTGCTCGGGCTGCCGGTCGCGAGCCGCCCCAGCAGCGCGGAGAGTTTTCCCTGTACCTCGATCACCGCCCGAGCCTTCGCCAGTTCGGCATGTAAACGCTTGCTCTCCCGGCGCAGCCGGGCGGTCTCGCGCTCTCGCGGATCGGCCGGCGGCCGCCCGACCGGCCTGGCCAGAGCCTCACGAGCCCCCGCGTCACGCTGGGAACGCCACGCTGCGATCAGCGACGTGTAGAGGCCCTCGCGGCGCAGAAGAGCGCCCTTACCTGCCTTGTTGAGTAACTCGTACTCCTGCAGGATCCGGGCTTTGTAGGCGGCCGAGTACGTTCGGGACTTGGTCTTCGTCGGCACCTCGGGAGCGGGTGCCTCGCTGCTGGAACTCACCGGGCTGGGTCTCCTTGCTCGCCCTCAACACAACATTTGAAGATTAGATACTGCCTCACGCGACCTTGGCAGACAGGGCCTTTCTCACTGTCGTGAAGCTTCGCAACTCCATGATCACCGATACGGCCTCACCTGCTTTCGCGGCCTCCAGAGAGGGCAGTTACCTCGCGTAAACCCAGGTCAACGACGCACTGCCCGAGAACGCAATGCCCCGCGTCTTCTGCTGCCTCCCGTCGCGCTAATCCCGGGGCCCGTCCCAGGGCTCGGCCGTCGGCCCGGCGACGACAAAAACCGTGCTTATGAGGCTGTCGGCGGGCGTCGAAGCATAGCGACAGCCGGCGATGGGTCTTAAGACCTATGTACGACCGACTTGGCGGTCTGACAATCTTCCCGTGGTTGCAACCCACCATGTAGCAACCCACCACTCAGGAGGGCTGCAGAGTCCTGAACGGCCCCCGGTGGTCGGGTTTTGTGGTTGGGTTTTACATCCCCGCACTGGTGCATTTGGTCGGACACACGTCGGGGGCCGGGGTGTGCGCCGCGCAACGGGAGTGTGGCGACGCTGCCGCACGCACGGCCCAGGTGGTCGTCAGAACCGTTCAGAAACTACAGCGAAAGCTCCAGCGAAAGAGAGAGCAGTGACGATCGAACTGCAGCGGCCGGTGGACGACCCGATTGTCGTCGATGATTTCGAGCGCCTCTCGTTCCGGGTGGATCGCCGGGCCTACACCGACGACGACCTGGCCGCACGGGAGATGGCCAGGATCTTCGATCGCTGCTGGTTGTACGTCGGGCACGAATCGGAAGTCCCCGAGCCGGGCTCGTACGTGTCACGCGACGTCGGCGGGCGTCCGGTGGTCATGTCGCGCGGGTCCGACGGGGTGATCCGGGTGTTTGCCAACAGCTGCACTCACCGCGGGGCTTTGATCTGCTCGCAGCCGGCCGGGCAGGCCAAATCGTTCCGGTGCCCCTATCACGACTGGACGTTCTCCAACAAGGGCGACCTGGTCGGGGTTCCGATTCCGGACGGGTACGGGCCGGGCTTCCGGAAGGCTGACTTCGGCCTGGCGGAGCACCGTAGCGGCAGTTACCGCGGTTTTGTCTTCGTCACCTTCGATCCGGATCAACCGCTCACCCTGCCCGAGTACCTGGGGGGAGCCACGGAGTACCTCGATCTGATCGACGACCAGTCCGAGGTCGGAATGGAGGTGATTCAAGGCGCGCAACTCCACGGGGCCAAGGCCAACTGGAAGCTCATGATGGAGAACAGCGTCGACATCTACCACTTCCGCGCACTGCACAAGCGCTACGTCAGCTATATGCAGTCGCTCGGGTCGGTGCCACCGCGACGACGAGGCGGCTTCGGCCGCGCCCTCGGCCTGGGTCATGGAGCCAACGAGCTGCCGCCGGCCGCGGCCCGCCCGCTCGCCCACTGGACGCCGATGTTCGGTCCCGAGGTCCGGCCGCGAATCGAGGCGACCGCCGCACGTTTCGTCGACCGGTTCGGCGCCGAACGCGCCGAACGGATCACCGGAACCAACCGCGCGTTGCTGATCTTCCCCAACTTGTTGATCATCGACGCGATTGCGATCACGGTTCGCAAGATTGACCCGGTCGGCGCCGACCGGATGGCCATCACCTCGGTTGCGCTGGCCCCCAAGGACGAGGATCCGGAGGTCAGGGAACTCCGCAAGAGTCACTACCTGACGTTCCTCGGTCCCGCCGGCTTCGCCACTCCCGATGACATCGAGATCGTCGAGTCGTGCCAGCGAGGTTATCTCAACCGCACGGTGCGCTACTCGGATCTGTCACGCGGTATGAACAAGGAGATCCCCGAGACGACCGACGAGCTTCCTGCCCGCGAGTTCTGGCGGCAGTGGGATCGGCTGATGAACGGCGACGGTCACTTCGAGGTCGCTCAGCAGGTCGAGTTGCAAGGGGCGGAAAAGAAATGACCAGCGAACTGATTGTGGACGATGCAGCCCAGGTGAGGCTGTCGCACCGGGTGAGCCAGTTCCTCTTCCGTGAGGCTCGGATGCTCGATGAGTGGCGTCTGACCGAGTGGTACGACGAGATGCTGACCGACGACATCCGCTACGTGGTGCCGGCTACCGACGTCCGGGGTGAGTCGGCCGACGCGCTCGGGCTCATCGACGACGATGCCGACCGGCTCCGCCAGCGGATCGAGCAGCTCCTCAATGGTGAGGTGTGGTGCGAGGACCCTCGGTCGCGAACGAATCGCATGATCAGCAACGTGGAAATCCTGAATGATCAGGGCAGCTACCTCGAGGTGGCGGCAAATGTCGTCGCATACCGCTTCGGGCACGGGCGCTCTGACGCCTACGTCGGAAAGTATCGGTTCGAACTCGTCCCTGAGGGCGAGTCGTTCCGGATCCGGAGGCGGGTCGTGGTGCTCGACCACGAGACGTTGTACGAGCACGGCAAGCTCAGCATCGTCCTGTGATGAGCCGATGACAGCGGCCAGCCCTGGCGGCTTCCCAACCATCGCCGTGTTCGCCCCAATATGGAGGAATTGATCGATGAATCAGCCGTCTGACCGGCACGAGCGGGGTGAAGCCATCTTCAAGGAGGTCTTCGGCCGCGAACCGCGCCCCGGTTCCTACCCGGAGTTCCTGGAGCTCACCGTCGACCACTTGTTCGGTGAGATCTGGGCCCGCCCGCACCTGAGCGTCGAGGAGCGTGAGCTGGTCGCGCTGACCGCGGTCGCGCTGGCGCGGACCGATTGGGAGTTGCGGGGCCACATCGGTGCCGCCCTGAACCTCGGGATGTCGCGGGAGAAGGTCGTCGAGGTGATCATTCAGCTCGCCTACTACGGCGGCTGGCCGGTCGCCAACAACGGACTGCGCGTCGCCCAGGAGGTCTTCGCCGAGTTGGACAAGGGCACCGGGAAGGACGCGGACCATGACGGGTGAAGCATCTCCTCTCGACCCGGCGGAGAAGGTCGACCTGTGGCGCCAGCGGTACTTCGAGGCCCAGGCTGCCGCGGAAGAGTTCGTCCTGGGAGAGCACGGCGAAGAAGGCCTGTCCGGATGGATCGAGGCGAACTCCCGCATCACCGCGGAGCTGCTGCGAGCGCAACGGCCCGACGGGGTGTCGGCCACCGATCACTTCATGACCCGGCTGCAACGTCAGCTGATGCTGTACGACTCGGTAGTGTCCACTGAGCCGCAGCCCTCGGGCACGGTCCTGCGGAACGCCGACTGTGGAATCCTCCGGTACCGCAAGCAGGCTGCCCGCGCCGGCGTCAACCTGACGTTCTCGTCACCGTGCGGGTACTGCCAGGACCTCAACACCGCCATCGCCACCCGCTACGTGGAACCGGACGTTACGGTGTCGTGCGTTCAGGCGGGCGACGGGTGCACCTGGCGTGCGGAGTCTCCTGGCGCTCCAGGGGAGGACACGGCCGGGGCACCGCACAGCGGATGAGCTGTTGATTGAACCGACGGCAGTACAGTTGCCGCGAAAAAATGTCCGAGTGCGGCGGGATCGCACAAGGCCCTTCTAATTCGACTGTTTTTTCGCGGCTTTGCCGGCCCCTCGGCTGAAGCGTCTTCCAGTACTTCTCGTACCCGTCTATCGGAGTGATCAGGCATGCCTTTGTCGATGGTTGACAAAATGATCCGCCTCAACCTAATGACCTTTCCGCGGCCCCTTAGTGTGGCGCAATTCATTCCAGCGCTTTCAACGTATAGCGTTGAGCAGCCTTTTTCGCTCGAAGATTTTCGGGACGCAGTCAGCTATTTCTTTGACGAGAACCCACTCTTTTCCAAGTGCCACTTGATCGAACGACAGTTCGATAGCCCGGAAGATTTCCCGATCTCATCCTTCCAGGGGATCGTGCTCGACGAGTACGCCAATTACTACGACGGATTTCTGTTGATGTCCGTCACGTACAAGTCGGACCCCAGCATCCAGGGAATTTTCACAGCCTTCCCCATGTCGATGCAGGACGGCTACAGGTGCTTCCGCTTCCAGCAGGCGTTGATGAGCACCATGAAGACGGGCGAGGACCAGTTCCGCAATGCGGAGATGGTGGCCGAGTCCGAATTGCAGGCCGCTGATCTGGTTCAGTACCTCCCCGTGCGGAAGCCGTCCTTCGACGAGGGCGAAACGGTACGAGACATGCCCTGGACACTTCGAGAGACCATCGAGCCGACCCTGAAAATCGGTCCGCATCTCGACATGGTCAAAGAGGAATTCCTCAAAAGGGACTGTGGAAACCTGCTCGTGATGAAGAACGCCTCGTACGGCTCCAACCTTCTCTACGGGAACCATCTCATGTACCTGTTTGTTCCCGGGGAGGTGGTTGCTCGATCCAGCGGTATTCAGATTCGCGACTACTACAATGCGCTGGCGCTCGAGACGGAGAAAAGCGTTGCGCAGCTGGAGACACCGGAAGAATTTGCAAAAGCCGGTTCGGCTGTGCTGCCAGGGATCGGCGCCCACCCCCGTCGATTCGGCGTCAATAACTACGGCGACGTCTCGCGGTATGACGGGTCCGACTTCCGTCCGGAAAAGGGTGCCCTCGTGAGATACCAGTGGCACATGCCATACGTCGTCTCGCGTGGCGCGGCCGCGGAAGGTTCGGGAATGCACATGACCTATACCCTCAACGGCAAGGCGTTTGGCTTCCTGACGGAAAGTCGGTAGGGCGCTGAAGAGCGTTTGATCGGTAAGCATTTACTTCTTGAGTGGCTGAGGCTGCCTCAGAGTGCGGCCCCGGGCGCTTTGTCAGGCGGCCCGATCCCGGGTGGCGCGCTCTTGAATGGCAATGAGCGGATAAGGGGAGGTCTATCCAGATGAAGATCATTGCATTGTCTTGCACACAGAGGCGTCTCCCGTCGCTGACGGACGCGTTGCTTGAGGCGGCGATTGCCGGCGTCACCCAGGAGGTCGGCGACGCGGAGATCCAGCGGATCCGGTTGATCGACCATCGCATCGAGATGTGCGAGGGCGAGGACACCTGCCTCGAACCCGATGTGGGGCGGTGCACGCTCAACGACGACTTCGAGAGTGTCATCGATATGGCCGAGGGTGCGCAGGCCATGCTGCTCGCCATGCCGGTGTACGCGGGGAACGTGCCTTCGGTGCTGAAGATCTTCCAGGAGCGCCTGAAGAGCTTCATGAAATCCACGGAACGCCCTTTCGGCGGCTTGACGGTGGGCACGATCGTGCATTCGCGCACGATGCTGACCGAGCCTGCGCTGGCATCGTTGTTCCCGTGGTACCTGCGGTTGAAAAACAGGAACGTGGCGTCGGCGTGCTTCACCCAGAACAATCACGAGGACCTGATGCGCACCGCGGCCCCGGACCTATGTGCGGCCGTGGGCCGTCAGCTCGGCATGACCCTCAACGCGGCCGGGTCGCCGGCCCAGAGCCGCGCAACACTGCCGTTGGTCCAGTCATCGTCTCGTCCGCGGTGCGGTGACCCGGTCGCGTCCCTTCCCGGAGCGTGAGCAGATTCCGCGTGCCAGGGAAATCTGTCGCCCGCCTATTTGCACGACACCGTGACGTCCGGTTCAGTTGCACGTGAATCGGTTTCCGGTGAGGACGGTATGACTGTTCTCATTGATCCAGAGCGCAACCTCCTACCCGCCTGAGCAGTCGTCCGCCTTCGCCTTCTGGAACAGGCTAGGTGCTGGTTGGCCATCGCGGGAATGTCCGCAACTTTGGAGCGACGAGCTTCGAACTCGGGGGATAAATTCGTGACTACGCCTCTCACCCTCACACCGATAGCCGAAAACGATCTCACTTCGGATCCGGAGCGCGAGGGTCAATGGCTTCGCACTCTGCCGGCCCAGCAGCAACCGCGGTGGAAGGATCACGGCCTGGCTGAACGGCACAGCAGCGCACTCAATGACTTACCCGGCCTGGTGACCTGGGACGAGATACGCCATCTGCGGCTGCTCCTCGCCGAGGTCGCGGCCGGCGGACTACAGATCCTGCAGGCCGGCGACTGCGCCGAGGACCCCGCGGATTGCGTTCCCGAGGTGCTCAGACGCAAGGCTGGCATGCTCGACGCGATGGCCGGGGCGATGCAGGCCCGTACCGGCCTGTCCGTGGTGCGGGTGGGTCGGATCGCGGGTCAGTTCGCCAAGCCCCGCTCCGCCGATCTGGAGCGGCACGGAGAGCTCGAACTGCCGGCGTTCCGCGGCCACTTGGTCAACGACCCGCAGCCCGATCCGCAGCTACGCCAGCCGGATCCGGCGCGCCTGCTCACCGGCTACCGGGCCGCTCACGCCGGAACGGAATTCCTGCGCCGACTCGGTGGCGCCTGGGGTCTGCCGTCCGCGTCACCTGTGTGGACGAGTCACGAGGCCCTCGTGCTGGACTATGAGCTACCGCTGCTGCGTCGTGGCCAGGGCGGCTTGCTGCTGTCCTCGACGCACTGGCCATGGATTGGCGACCGCACCCGCCAGTTGGACGGTGCACACGTGCAGTTGCTGGCCCGGGTCCAGAATCCGGTGGCCTGCAAGGTCGGTCCGACGATGACACCCGCCGAGCTGACTCAGCTCTGTTCGGTCCTGGACCCGGCTCGTACGCCCGGCCGACTGACGCTCATCTCCCGGATGGGCGCGGATCGAGTCGCGGAGTGGCTGCCACCGTTGATGGCCGCTGTCCGCGACGCGGGGCATCCGGTCATCTGGCTGTGCGATCCGATGCACGGCAACACTCAGCGCGGCCCCTTGGGCCGCAAGACCCGCCTGCTGACCATCATCAAGCGCGAGGTGGAGCTCTTCCAAGAGGCGGCCGCCGCAGAGCACGTGGTCGCAGGGGGGCTGCACCTGGAAGCCACGCCGGAGAACGTCGGTGAATGTGTGGCGGACGAGTCATCTCTCGATGACCTTCTCGACCCACTGAGTTACACCACCCTCTGCGACCCCCGCCTCAACATCGACCAGGCCGTGGCAGTCGCGTCGGCTTGGCGTCGTTGAGCGACGCGACCATCGTCCGCAGAACCCAGACCTTCTCGACCGGGTTGAGCTCGGTCGCGTAGGCCGGTAGTTGATAGGCCAGCAGTGGGCGGCGGGCAGCGATCGCCGAGCGGATCGCGGGAGTCCTGTGCAGCGACAGGAGGTCCCGGATCAGCACGATCGGTGCCCGTAGCTGCTGGTGAGCGGCGTCCAGCAACCGGATCAGCTCCGGTTCGCGGAGTCCTTTGGGCTCGCCTCTACGGCCACGGTAGAGCAGGGTGCGATAGATCCAGCCGGAAACGGTCGCCGGGCCGATAACAGCACAGCCCGGCGACCGACACCCGCACCGTGCCCTTGGCGGTCACCTTCACCACCGGTGTTTCGCCTTTCGGTGCCAGGTGGTGGCCTTGTGCGCCTTCAGCGCGGCCACACCTGTCCGCGAAGACGATCCAGGTGCCCGAGCGCGCGGCGACTCTTCTGCCGGCGGCCACTGATACCGCCGCGCTGCGCGATCGCGGCCTCGTCCCGCTCGACCGCCCGATGGATCGGGAACTGCGGGGTATGGCCGAGCCGGCGCATCACCTGCCACGTCGTGGTGATCCCGACCCGCAGATGAAACGTGCTTTCAACCGGGCCGACTGCTCGTCCGACAACTTCGGATCCGGTCCCGACGGCCCTTTCGAAGCCAACGCCCGCACGCCACCGGTGGCCCAGGCCCGCCACCCCTGATATGACCACGGCGGGGTGGGCGATTTTCTCGCGGCGCAGCCCCGGTGTGTGGGGCCTGCGGCCCGGCGGCAGGCCCACCTGCTCCGGGGTGATGCGCTCGCGACGGATTCGCGGGAAGGGTGCCAACTCGGCCCTGCGGAAGGTGCGTTCAGGCGTTTCGACCTCGGCACCCGGCCCGTTCCCGCTGGTCCGAGGGCTGCGCGCGGCGGCCTGGGACAGGCTCGCCGGACTGTGCGTCATACTCCCGGGGTGCCGTATGCCTCAACCCGTTGACGGGTACTTTTTATACCAGGATAAAGAAACTCTGGAGACACTCTGGTACCAGGCTAACGAGACGGGGATTGTAGATGTCGTGAGTGAATCGACTGCGTCGACCCGTCCTCCTGTCCTTCTTCCCACTACCCCTGTCCGTCCGCTTGAACACACGTCCGCGGCACCCGAGTTAAGTTCGCTGGGGCTGTTCACCGTGCTGCTCGGCGCCGCCCTGCCGCTCATCGACTTCTTCATCGTCAACGTCGCCCTGCCCGCCATCGACCAGGATCTCCATGCGGGCCCCGCCCTGCTCGAACTCGTCGTCGCAGGCTATGGCGTCGCGTACGCCGTACTCCTCGTCCTGGGCGGCCGCCTCGGCGACACGGTCGGACGCCGCCGGCTCTTCCTGACCGGCATGGCCGCCTTCGGCCTCACCTCGCTCGCCTGCGGTCTGGCCCCCGACGCCTGGACGCTGGTCGGGGCCCGGGTCGCCCAGGGTGCCGCGGCCGCGCTGATGATGCCGCAGGTGCTCGCCACCATCCAGTCCACCACCCAAGGTCCGCGCAAGGCACGGGCGATGAGCCTTTACGGTGCCACGATCGGGCTCTCCATGGTGGCCGGGCAGATCCTCGGCGGTGTACTCGTCGCGGCCGACATCGCGGGCGTGAGCTGGCGTGCAGTGTTCCTGGTGAACGTGCCGGTCGCCCTGCTCGGTCTGATCCTCGCGGTGCGCTCCGTCCCGGAGACCCGCAGCGCACAGCCCGCGTCGGTGGACATACCGGGCACGCTGCTGCTCGCCACCTCCCTGATAACCCTGCTGCTGCCGTTGACCGAGGGCCGGGCGGCGGGCTGGCCGGTGTGGACCTGGGTCATGCTGGCGCTGTTCCCGGTCTCCGTGGCCGCCTTCTGCCGGGTCGAGCTGCGCGCCGACCGGGCGGGCCGGACTCCGCTGGTACCGCTCAGCCTGTTCCAATCGTTGCCGCTGCGAAGGGGGCTTGCGCTGATCCTGCCGCTCATGCTCGGCTTCAGCGGCTTCATGTTCGTGTTCGCCGTGGCGCTGCAGCAGGGGCTGCGGATGGGGCCCGTCGAGGCGGGGCTCGCCCTGATGCCGATGGCGGTGGCGTTCTTCCTGGGCTCCCTCGCGGGACCGCGGCTGACCGCACGGCTCGGCAGCCGGGTCGTGCCGGTGGGCGGGCTGATCCAGGCGGTGGGCGTCGCGCTGGTCGCGGGGGCGGTCTGGCGGAACTGGCCGGGGCTCGGCATCGCGGACCTGGCCCCAGGGGTCGCGCTCGCCGGACTCGGCACGTCACTGCAACAGCCGGTGCTCTTCCGCATCGTGCTCTCGGACGTGCCCGCGCACCGGGCCGGTGTGGGCAGCGGCGTCATGATCACCACCCAGCAGTCGGCCATGGCGCTCGGGGTGGCGACGCTCGGCTCGCTCTTCCTCGCGCTGCTGCCCGGCTCGGGGATGCGGGACGCCCTGCTGATCACGCTGTTCGTCCAGCTGGGCATGGTCGCGCTGACGGTGCTGCTGAGCCTGCGACTGCCGCGCAAGGCGGTCTGAGGGCGCCGGGCCCGCAGACGGGCGGACAGGGCGAAGGCCCGCAACTTCCCGGGCGGTTTCCAGGAGTGGCGGGCCTTCACTTCTTGCGCCTTGTCTTCCGCTGTGACGCCATGTCTTGCTCTGCGACGCCTCGCCTTGCTCGTCGGCCTTCTGCTTGCCGAGCGCGCGCTCGCGCGTCATGGCTGCCAGGTCCTGCTTGCGGTCGTCGGCAGCCTTGGGATCTGCCGTGCGTGCGACGCCGAGGCCCAGCTGGTCGGCGCAGACGCCTTCTGCGGGGTGCCGAGACTCCGCTCCCGCCCGCTCCGGGCAGGGCGGTGGCTCACGGCTGCTGCCCGGAGATCCTGGACGAGGTGGGTGACCCCCGGGTGATCGCCGCGACGGCTTTCCAGGAGGTCGGCGGCGACGCGGGCGTGAAGGCCCGGAAGCCGGGCCGGCCCCGGTCCCCGGTGTGGCTGCCCCTGGTGCTCCTGCTGGTCAGCACCGTCCTGCCCTACCTGGCCCACAGCACGGTCCTGAACTGGATAGCCATCGCGGGTCTGGGCGGCAGCGCCGTGATCGTGTGCCGTGCCCGCTACTGGACCGTGCCCGCTACGGGACCGTGGCCAAGAAGTGGATCGGGGCGGCTCTGGGCTTTCTCGCCCCCCTCGTCATCAAGGTCGGCTGGTACGTCTTCGTCCTCGCCGACGAGGGAAGCGGCGCGGACCCGGCCCTGCGCTGGCCGGTGGTCGCCCTGACGTTCGTCGTGACGCTGGCCGGGGCCGGGTACCTGTGGCGGACCAGGCGTCCGTGAATCGCCCCCGACGGCGGCCGCGTCTGTGGCCGCGCGGGGGAGTGTGGCCCCTTTCGCCCTACTTGAAGGCCCCGATGTTCCGGCCGGCCCACTCGGTGAACGTGCGGGCCGGGCGGCCGAGAAGCTGTTCGGCCGTAAGGCTGACCCGTTGCTCTGCGGGGGTGGGCTCACCGAGGATCGCGAGCGTCGTCCCGACCACCGCCTCCGGCATGAACTGCAGCATCTGCGCACGGGCTTCGTCGCGGCTCTGCTCGACGAACGTGATCGGTTCACCGAGTACTTCCGCGAGGTTCCGCGCCCGTTGCCGGGGTGTGCTGAGAGCCGGTCCGGTCAGCTCGTACGTGTTTCCCGCGTGACCGTCCTCGTGCAGTGCGGCGGCGGCGACCTCGGCGATGTCGGCCGGGTCGACGACGGGATGGCCCACGTCCCCGAACGGCGCCGCGACGGTCCGGTGGACGCGGACCGACTCCGCCCAGGCGTAGGCGTTGGAGGCGAACCCTCCGGGGCGCAGGATCGTCCAATGGGCGCCCGACTGCCGGACGGCTTCCTCCAGCGACCGCCCCACGCCTCCGTGGGAGGCCGACTCCGGTCGGGTGGCCACGCCCTGGGAGGACAGCAGCACGATCCGGCCCACCCCGGCGGCTCTCGCGACGCCGAGGATCTCCGGTACGTCCAGGAGCTGGGCGCCCGCCCCCGTGTCGTGCAGGAACAGCGCGTCGGCGCCGTCGAGAGCGGGGCGCAGGCTGCCGGGGCGGGCGAGGTCCGCGCTGTGGTGCCGCACCGACGGGCCGGCCCCGGCGAACCGGTCCGCCGGGGCGTTCCGGGACACCGCCGTCACGTCCAGGCCTGCCGCGGCGAGTGCCTGTACGAGCGGGCGTCCTACGTTTCCGGTTGCTCCGGTTACGACGATCATGCGGTCAGGTCCTCTTGTTGTCGGGCGGTTGTCACTGATTCTGGGCCGGGTGCCGGGTGCCGGGTGCCGGGTGCCGCGTTCACGGCTTCCGGCCGTACCAGGACACGAGCCGGTCGATGTCCTCTGCGTCCGCGCCCGTCTCCACGACGGTCCCGAACGGCACCCGGCCGCCGCGCGGTTCGGCCGGCAGAGCGCGCCGCATTGCGGCCAGCGGTCCCGCCAGCACCTCCGGGTCCCAGTCGGGGCGCAGGCCCACCGCCTTCGCCAGGTCCCAGGTGTGCAGGGTGAACTCGGTCGTGAACACGGTGGCGGCCGCCGCCCCGGGCAGGGTGCCGAACGGCAGGCGCAACGGGCGGCTCAGGATCGCGGGGTCCGACCACGCGTCCTCGGCCTCGCGGGTGGCGCTCTCCCATGCCGCTGCCCGGCCCGCGTCGGTGACGTCGTCCGCGATCACCGGGAAGCCCAGCGGATCACCGCCGCGCCCGATCAGGGCGATCTTGCGCAGCCCGGCGATCAGGTGGCCGGAGAGCTGTCGCACGGTGTAGTCGGGGCAGGGAGTCGGGCGGTCCAACTGTTCCGGGGGGAGGGCGGCAAGGGTCGCTCCGGCCAGGCCGATGGCCTTCCAGAGGGCGGTGCGGGTGTCGGTGAGGTGCGTGCTGCTTTCGGTCATGACCTCATCCTGAAAGCCAAAGTGGCCACCTTCTGGCCACTTTGAAGAGGAGAATGACCGACATGAGAGCTGACCGGAATGACCGGCATGGGAGCTGACCGGAATGAGAGCTGACCGTCTGGTGGCCCTGCTGCTGTTCCTCCAGTCGCGTGGACGGGTGACCGTCGCGGAGGTCGCGGCTGAACTCGACGTGGCCGAACGTACGGCCCGTCGCGATCTGGAGGCGCTGGCCACCGCCGGGATTCCCGTCTACTCGCAGCGCGGGCGGGGCGGCGGCTGGTCGCTCGTCGGCGGCGCCCGGACCGACCTCACCGGGCTGACCGTCAACGAGAGCCGCGCCCTGTTCCTGCTCGCCGGACCCTCCTCCGCGACTCCCGAACTGCGCACCGCCCTACGCAAGTTGGTGAGGGCCCTGCCGGCGACCCTGCGCCCGGACGCCGAGGCGGCGGTACGTGCCGGGGTCATCGATGCCACCGACTGGTCGCGGACCGCGGTCACCGTCGACGCTCCCCGGCTCGACGCGCTCCAGCGGGCGGTGATCGACGGGGTGCAGGTCCGGCTCGGCTACACGGGTCCCGGCAGGCCCGGGAGTGAGCGGACGGTGCATCCGCTCGGGCTCGCGTCCAAGGCGGGCGTCGCGTATCTCGTCGCGGGCACCGAGCGCGGCCTGCGGACCTTCCGGCTCAGCCGCGTCACGTCCGTCGAGCCGACCGGGGAACCCGTCGTGCGGCCGGAGGGGTTCGACCTCGCCACGGCCTGGCGTTCTCTCGCCGGAGCGGTGGAGGACCGCATGCACGCGGTGACAGCGTGGGCCCTGGCGGACCCCGGGACCGAGACGGTCCTGCAACGGCTGTTCGGCGGCCGGCTGCGGATGGGTGCGGTCGGCGCGGACGGGCGGCTGGAGATCGAGGTGGACGGCCCTTCACCGGAGGTGCTGGCCGCCCAACTGGCGGGTCTGGGGGCCGGGGTGGAGGTCCTCGGCCCGCCGGGCACACGGGCCCGGCTCGCGGAACTGGCGGCGGAACTGGCCTCCGTGTACGGGGCCCCGGATGCGGCTGCGGAGGCGGTGGTTGCCACGGACGTGGAGTCGACGGTGGCCACGGACGTGGAGTCGGATGCGGAGGCGGAGGTGGCTCAGGGGCCGGCCGGGTGATCCCGCAGGGCCTTCGCGATCAGGTCGTGGATGAGGTATTCGCCGGGGGCGCGGTTCTCCATCAGGCGGGGGAGGTCGCCGGGGCCGAACCAGTCGTAGGCGGTGTGCTTGTCCCACTCCAGGGCGGGGCGGCGCAGATCGCCGTCGACCTCGACGAGACAGTCGGCCTCGTGCCGTGTCCCGGCCCCGTCGTCGCCGGTCCAGGTGGTGACCCCGAAGAGGCGGCGGACGCGGCGCAGGCGCCAGCCGGTCTCCTCCTCGATCTCGCGGGCGAGGGCGTCCAGCAGCGATTCGCCGGGCTCGACGTGGCCGCCGACGATGTCCCAGCAGTCGGGGAACAGCCGCCGGTGGGGGCCGCGTCTCTGGGCGAAGGCCTTGCCGTCCCGGTCGAGGACGACCGCGCCGACCGCCCAGGCCTCGCCGTCTGCCGGGACCGGGAACTCGACGCCGTCGTCCACGGCCACGTCCGCACCGGGACCTGAGCCGTCACCGCCAGGGTGACCGGGCGCACTCACGACGGTCCTGACAGGCCCTGGCGGGCGGCCAGCCGTTCCATCAGGGCCGCGCTGCGTGCGAGCAACCTGCGTTCCTCGTCCGAGAGTTCGGCCTCGATGGCCAGGGCCAGCCAGCCGGCCCTGCGGCCGCGCTCCGCTTCCAGCGCGGCCCGGCCGGCGTCCGACAGTTCGACCAGGGACTTGCGGCCGTCCGTCGGGTGGGACCTGCGGGTGACCAGGCCCTGATCGAGGAGGAGGCCGACCGCGCGGGCCATCGACTGCGGGCGTACGCGCTGGTCGGACGCGAGATCGCTGGTGGTCATGGCGCCGTCGCGGTCCAGGACGCCGAGCACGGCGATCTGCCCGACCGGGATCAGGTCCTCGCGCTTCACGCGCCGGCTGAGCTTGCCCATCGCGGTACGCAGTTCGGTGGCGACGGTGGCGGCTTCCGGGGTCGGCATAGGGCACTTTAACCCGGAAACGCCGTCGCGCAGCATAACTGAACAGCGCGACTGAACAGCTCAGCTGTACAGCATGACTGAACAGCAATGCTGTACAGTTTCATTCTGTCGGGCCGAGCGCCAGCGTCGTCGCAGCCAGGGTCCGGCAGGCGACAAGGGAAGGAACTCCCATGCCCGTTAGCACGGTTGAGTCGACCACCGTCCGAGGCGTCACCGCCCGCGCCGTCCTCGACAGCCGAGGCAACCCCACCGTCGAGGTCGATGTCGTCCTCGCCGACGGCTCCCTGGGCCGCGCCGCCGTCCCCTCCGGAGCCTCCACCGGCGCCCGCGAGGCGGTGGAACTGCGTGACGGTGACCCCGGGCGCTGGCACGGCAAGGGCGTCGACCGGGCCGTTGCTCATGTGAAGGGCGAGATCGCGGATGCCGTCACCGGGCGCGACGCCGATGACCAGGCCGGCCTCGATGCCGCGCTCGTCGCGCTCGACGGCACGCCCACCAAGGCGCGGCTCGGCGCCAACGCCCTGCTCGGGGTCTCGCTCGCCGCCGCGAAGGCCGCCGCCGTCTCGCACCGGCAGCCGCTGTACCGCTACCTCGGCGGGGCCGGTGCCGGTGTGCTCCCGGTGCCGATGATGAACATCGTCAACGGCGGTGCCCACGCCGACAATCCGCTGGACTTCCAGGAGTTCATGATCGCGCCGGTGGGTGCGGGCTCTTTCGCGGAAGCCGTCCGGATGGGCTCCGAGGTCTTCCACACGCTCCGCCGCGACCTGCTGGCCGCGGGTCACTCCACGGGCGTCGGTGACGAGGGCGGCTTCGCGCCCGCGCTGCGTACGGCCGAGGAGGCGCTCGACTTCGTCATGGCGGCGATCGAGCGGGCCGGATACCGCCCCGGAGCGGACATCGGGCTCGTCATGGACCCGGCGTCGTCGGAGTTCTACCGGGACGGTGTGTACGTGTACGCGGGTGAGGGCGTCCGGCGTACGTCCGCCGAACAGGTCGACTACTTCGCCGAGTTGATCGACGCGTACCCGATCGTCTCGGTGGAGGACCCGATGGCCGAGGGCGACCTCGACGGGTGGCGCGAGCTGACGGCGCGGGTCGGGGCCAGGTGTCAGTTGACCGGGGACGACGTGTTCTGTACCAATGAGGCGCTGGTGCGGGAGGGCATTCGTACCGGGGTGGGCAACGCGGTCTTGGTCAAGGTCAACCAGATCGGGACGCTGAGCGAGGCGCTCGGGACGGTGGAAGCCGCGCGACGGGCCGGGTGGGCGGCGGTCATCTCCCACCGCTCCGGCGAGACGGAGGACACGACCATCGCGGATCTGGCCGTCGCCACGGGTTGCGGTCAGATCAAGACGGGTTCCCTGTCCCGCTCCGACCGCACGGCCAAGTACAACCAGCTCATCCGGATCGAGGAGGAGCTGGGGGCTTCGGCGGTGTACGGACACGCCGCCCCGTCCGCCGGGTCAGCGGCGTCCGCTCCGGCTGCCGAGTAAGGCGCGACAGCGCCCTCGGCGACGCCGGCGCAGCGCCGCGGCGCGGACCTTCAGGAGGTTCGGCACCAGGGCGTAGACCACGGCCGGGACGACGACGCCCGTGATGACCAACGTGCGCAGGAGCGTCGGGAAGCCCGCGACGTAGGGGCCGATCGCCAGCTGGACGAGGGTGAGGGCGGTGAAGACGGCCAGCCAGGTGAGCAGGACCCGCATGTGCGCGGAGGGCGGCGGGACGGGCTGCGCCGGGCTCGTGGGGGTGGCGGAGAGGGTGGCGGAGGCGGTGGGGGTGGTGGCGGTGGGCATCGGGCGGTCCTTCCCTCGTCGGGGATCGTGCGGTGCGGCCGGGGTTCTGCCGCTGCCCCCGGTGGCGGTTCCACTGAACCAACCAACTGGTTGGATGTCAACCATCCAGTTGGTTGGTCTCTCGGGGAGTTCGTTCTACGCTGGTGCCATGACCTCGGACGCGCCCCCCACCAAGGAACGGCTCCTCGCTGCGGCGAAGGAGGAATTCGCGGCACACGGCATCGCCGGAGCCCGCGTCGACCGGATCGCCGAGCTGGCCGGCGTGAACAAGGAACGGATCTACGGCTACTTCGGCAACAAGCAGAAGCTGTTCGACGCCGTCGTGGGCCGTGCGCTCGACGAGCTGGCCGAGGCCGTCCCGCTCAAAGGCGGCGACGACCCCGCGGAGTACGTGGGGCGGGTGTACGACTTCCACCGGGACAACCCGGTCCTGGTCAGGCTCTTCTTCTGGGAGGGGCTGCACTACCGCGACGGGGTGCTGCCCCACGAGGAGCGGCGCCGAGGCCATTACGAGGAGAAGATCGCCGCCCTGGCCGAGAGCTTCGGCACCGAGGCGTCCCCGAAGGTCGCGGCCTGTCTGCTGAGCATGATCGGGCTCGCCGCTTGGCCGAACGCGGTGCCGCAGCTCGCGCGGCTGATCATCGGCACGGACGCGGGATCCGGCACGGGAGCGGGCGGCGGAGCCGGCACCGGGCCGGACGCCGGGGGGCTGGACCTGCGCGGCCACGTGGTGGCGTTCGCCCGGCAGGCGCTGTCCGGGCCGGGGGCCGCGGCGGTGTCCGGGGCCGGACCCGTCGCCGCTCCGCCGGACGCGGGCTAACCGCGCAGGTACGCCAGCACGGCCAGCACCCGGCGGTTCGTGGTGTCGTCCAGTGACAGGTCGAGCTTGCCGAGGATGCTGCCGAAGTGCTTGCTGACCGTGCCCTCGCTGACCGTCATCGCCGCGGCGATCGACGCGTTCGACCTGCCCTCCGCCATCAGGGCCAGCACCTCCTGCTCGCGGGCGGTCAGCCGCGACAGCGGGTCCCTGCGGTGCCGGATCAGCTGGCGGACCACCTCGGGGTCCACCACCGTGTCCCCGGCGCCGACCCGGTGCAGGGCGTCGATGAACTCCTCGACGTGGCCGACCCGTTCCTTGAGCAGGTAGCCGACGCCCCGGCCGTCCGCCGAATCGAGCAGATCCTCCGCGTAGCTGCGCTGGACGTACTGGCTGAGGACGAGAACGGGCAGGTCCGGCTGGAGGGTGCGCAGTTCGACCGCGGCGCGCAGCCCCTCGTCGGAGAAGCCCGGAGGCATCCGGACATCGGTCACCACGATGTCCGGGCGGTGCTCGGTGACGGCCGCGATCAGTTCTTCGGCCGTTCCGGCACCCGCCACCACCCGGTGCCCGAACCGCTCCAGCAGGCCGACCAGTCCCTCCCGCAGGAGCACGCTGTCCTCGGCCAGTACGATCCGCACGGTCAGGTCCTCCTGGACGACGGCGTGAGCGGGGCGGGAACCTCCAGCCGGAACACCGTGGGTCCGCCGGGGGGACTGGACAGTAGCAGGTGGCCGCCGAGCACCGAGAGACGGTCGGCCACTCCCTCAAGTCCCGTTCCGCCGCTGGTCACGGCCCCGCCCACGCCGTCGTCCGAGACCTCCACCACCAGCTGGCCCCGCTCGGTCCGCCCGGTCACCCGGGCCCGTCCCGCCCCGCTGTGCTTGGCCACGTTGGCCAGCGCCTCGCAGACCGCGAAGTAGACCCCGGTCTCGACCGCGTCGAGCAGCCGGTCCGGCAGGGCGAGGTCTACGTCCACCGGCACCACCGAGCGGTCCGCGACGTCCTCCACGGCGGCCCGCAGCCCCCGGTCCGTGAGGACCCGGGGGTGGATGCCCTGGATCAGCTCCCTGATCTCCACCAGGGCGACCCCGGCCTCCTCATGGGCCCTGGCCAGCAGTCCGGCCAGCGGCTGCGTCGGATTCTCCAGCCGGGCCAGGCCGAGCGTCATGGACAGGGCGACGAGCCGTTGCTGGGCGCCGTCGTGCAGATCGCGTTCGATCCGGCGGCGCTCCGCCTCGAAGGCGTCCACCAGACGCATCCGGGACCGGCCCAACTCCTGGAGCCTGGAATCGAGTCCGGCCTCCGGCGGGGCGAGCAGCTGCCGGGTCAGCATCGCCCGGCCGGAAGCCAGCAGCCCCAGCGGATACGCGAACACCGGCAGCAGGACCACCCCGGCGAGCAACGCCGCGAAGGCGGGCGGATAGGAGTGGGCGAGCCAGATCTTGAGCACCCGGACCTCCTCACCGCCGCTCGCCGCCAGCATCACGGGCGCCGCGATCAGCCCGCCGCAGACCGTGAGGGCCGTCCCCACGGCCAGCGCCTCCAGCGGCCACAGCACCAGGGCGAACAGCAGCGCGTAACCCAACTCCCGCCAGGTGGAACGTTCCTGGAGCCGGGTGCGCAGCCACGACGACAGCCCGGTGCCGTCGGGTTCGCGGTGGGCCGGGGGCAGCGGCCGGGGGTCGAGCAGCCGCAGCCTGCGCCGTTCCAGCGCGGCCAGCGGAATGCCCGCGAGCACCAGGGTCAGCAGCAGCGGTATCCCGATCAGGACCACGGAGAGCGCACCGCCCGCGACCGTCAGCAGGAGCAGGGCGGTGAGCGTCGCGATGCCCAGGGGCACGCTGGTCAGCAGGTAGAGCGCGGCCCGCCAGGGCCACCCGCCGAGCACGTAGTGGCGCTGTCGCAGTGCCTGCGGGAGGCCGGGGGAGGAGGACATAGGGGGACGGTAGGACGCGCCGGGGAGCCCGGACCACCCAGCGGTGTCGACTCCCGTGGTGGAGCTACCTCCACCGCGAGGGCTCCTCCTCGCTGCGATGTGCCGGAAGGGCGGTCGCGGTTGGCTCTTGCCCATGAATCAAGCAGCTGTCCGACTCCGTTCGGTCACCCGGTCCTACGGCAGGAAATCCGGCGCGGTGACCGCGCTGGACGGAGTGAGCCTGGACATCCCGCGCGGCACCTTCACCGCGGTCATGGGCCCGTCCGGCTCCGGTAAGTCGACCTTGCTCCAGTGCACCGCCGGGCTCGACCGGCCGACCGGCGGCCAGGTGTTCCTCGGTGACACCGAGCTGACCGGGCTCAGCGAGCGGAGGCTGACGCTGCTGCGCCGCAGCCGCATCGGCTTCGTCTTCCAGGCGTTCAACCTGCTGCCCTCCCTCACCGCCGAGCAGAACGTGGCGCTCCCGCTGCGGCTGGCCGGTCGCCGCCCGGGGCGGGCCGAAGTCCTCGACGTGCTGGAACGGGTGGGGCTGCGCGAGCGGGCGGGACACCGGCCGGCCGAACTGTCCGGCGGCCAGCAGCAGCGGGTCGCCCTGGCCCGCGCGCTGGTCACCCGGCCCGACGTGCTCTTCGGCGACGAACCCACCGGAGCGCTCGACTCCACCACCGGACAGGAGGTGCTCTCGATGATGCGCACCATGGTCGACGACGGTCAGACCGTGATCATGGTGACGCACGACCCGGTCGCGGCGGCCTGCGCGGACCGCGTGCTGTTCCTCGCCGACGGCCGGGTGCGCGACGAGCTGTACGCGCCGGACGCCGAGCAGATCGCCGCGCGCATGACGAGGATGGCGGCGGTCCCGTGCTGAGTCTCGTGCTCCGGGGCATCCGGACCCGCTGGGTCACCTTCGCCGGATCCTTCCTCGCGCTGGCCCTCGGTGTGGGGATCGTCGCCACCACCGGTCTGGCGCTCGCGGCGACGTTCGACGCCCCGCACCAGGTCCCGGAGCGGTTCGCCGCGGCCCCCGTCCTGGTCCGGGGCGAGGACCGGCTGCGGGTGGACACCCCGAACGGCGTCCGTACGCGGCCGCTCACCGATCCCCGCCCGGTCCCGGCGGGGCTCGCCGCGGAACTCGCCGGTCTCGGCCGCACCGAGCTGGACCGCACGTTCCCCGTGACCGTCGGGCCCGCCCGCCCGGCCGGTGACGGCGGACCGGCCGTCGGCCACCCCTGGCCGGTCGCGGCCGCGGCCCCCTACCGGCTCGTGTCCGGACGGGCCCCGGCCGGGTCCGGCGAGGTCGTCGTGACGGCGGCAGACGACTCGGGGACGGGGGCGGGGACGGGGGACCGGATCGCCGTCACGACCCCGGCGGGCAGCGGCACCAGGACCGTGGTCGGGACGGTGCGCCCCGCCCACCACCGCGCCGGTTTCGAGACCGCCGTGTTCTTCACCGAGGCCGAGGCCGCCAGGATCTCCCCGGACATCGACGCCGTGGTGGTGCACGCGGATCCGGCGGCGGTGCGCGCGACCGTGCACAAGGCCGCAGGCGAGGACGCCGGCGGAGGCTTCGGCAAGGACCCGGGCGAGTACACGAGCGAGGACACAGGCGGGGACGCAGGCAGAGGCGTCGGCAGGGACGCGGGCGAGGACGCCGGCAGAGGCGCCGGCAAGGCCTTCGGCGAGGACTCGGTCGGGGGCTCCGGCATGGCGGTCCTCACCGGCGACGAGCGGCGCCGGGCCGACCCCGATCCGGACCGGGACGCCGAGGCCCTGGTCTCGGTCAACGCCCTGCTCGGTACGGCCGCGGGCATCACCGCCTTCGTCAGCGTCTTCGTGATCGCCTCGACCTTCTCCTACGGAGTGGCCCAGCGCCGACGCGAGTTCGGCCTGCTGCGCACGGCGGGCGCCACGCCCGGTCAGGTGCGCCGGCTGGTGTACGCGGAAGCCGTCCTCGTCGGCGTACTCGCGTCGGCCGCGGGCTGCCGGCTGGGCCTGTCCGGTGCGCCCCGGCTCGCCTCCTGGATGGCGGGTGAGGGGATCGCGCCCCGCTGGTTCGCGATCGGTGACCAGGCCTGGCCGCTGCACACCGCGTTCTGGACCGGGCTCGCCGTTGCCATGGCCGGCGCGGTCACCGCCGCCCACCGGGCCGGCCGGACCGGTCCGGTCGAGGCGCTGCGTGAATCCTCCGTCGACAGTGGCTCGATGCCCTTGAGCCGGATCCTGGTGGGCGCGGCCGTACTGCTGACCGGGGCCGCGCTGGTGGCTGTCGCGCTCGTCCAGGACCCCGGCAGGCTCCTCAAGCGCAAGACGTACATCACCCAGCCGATGCTGCTGATCGTGGGGTTCGCCCTGTTCGCACCCGTGCTGGTCCGCCCCGCCATCCGGTTGCTCACCTGGCTGCCGGCCCGGCTGCCCGGCGCCACCTCCCTGCTGACCAGGGAGAACGCCTCCGCCGGGCTGCGCAGGACGGCCGCCGTCGCCGCTCCCGTGATCGTCACCGTCGCGCTGGCCGCGTCGCTCATGGGCACGACGGCCACCATCGACGCGGCCAGGGGCGCCGAGGCGGGTATCCAGGCGACCGGGGACTTCACCGCCACGGTGGACGGCGGGGCTATCTCCCCGCGGTTCGTCGAGCGGGCCCGGCGCATCCCCGGCGCGGCGGTCAGCGCCTCGCGCTCCACCTCCGTGACGGTACTGGAGGAGGGCGTGGCGCTCGTCGGCTCGGAGGCCAGGGCGGTGGACCCGGCGGACGCGGCGGCGGTGTCCGCGCTGCCGGTGGTGGCGGGCCGGTTCGCGGACCTCGACGACGGCGGCATCGTCGTCAACGAGGAGTGGCTGACGACGACGGTCGGCGAGCGCGTCGGCGTCTGGCTGGGCGACGGCCGCAAGGTCACTCTGCGGGTGGTGGCCGTGCTCGCCGTCGGTACGGGCGGCAACGGCGTCTATGTCACCCCGCGCAACGCCGCCGGTGCCGGAATCGACCGGGTGGACGTCGGGGTCCGGGCCGGTGCGGAACGGTCGGCCGTCGCGGAGCAGCTGTACGCGGCCGGCCGGGCGACCGGCACCGACGTGCGGACCACGGCGCAGTGGGTGAAGGCCGCCCACCCGGCGACCGGCGGCAGCACCCGGACCGGGCTGCTGATGATTCTGGCGATCGCCCTGCTGTACACGGGGATCGCGCTGGCCAACACGCAGGTGATGGCCACTTTGGACCGGGTGCGGGAGCTGGCGGTGCTCCGTCTCGCCGGGGCGACGAAGGCGCAGGTGCTGCGGCTGGTCGGGGTGGAGGCGCTGGCCGTGGTCGCGGTGGGCGCGGGGCTCGGCGCGGTCGTCGCCGCGCTGAACCTGCTCGGCGTACGCACCGCTCTCGGACTGCTCGGCGTCGGGTCCGGCGTCGTCGTCCCGTGGGGCGCCGTCGGCCTCGTGGTGGGGGTGAGCGCGGCGCTGGCCGTGGTCTTCGCCGTGCTGCCCGCCTCGCTCGCGCTGCGCACCCGGCCGGTCGAGCTGGCGGGCACGCGCGAGTGACCGGGCCCGCGCGGTACGGGCCCTAGGCCCAATACCGGTGATTTAGGTGGCTCTGACGT
>CBRG010000111.1 GCA_000470535.1 Streptomyces sp. AW19M42 | reverse complement strand
CCGGGTGTTCGCGCCGGTCGTACGCCCCGCGCCCGCCTCGGCCACCGACACCCTGGGCACCACCCATCTCGCCGCGTACGCGCTGGGCGGTGGGCAGGGGCTCGTCCTGACCCTGGCGACGAAGCGGCGCGAGGCGGGCGACCACACCATCGCGGGGGTCGCGGTCGTCCTGCTCTCCCTGCTGGCCGCCCCGCACCAGGGCGCCGACGCCGCCGGCCGCTCGGCGGCACTGGTCCGGCTGCTGCTGGGCGCGGACCCGGCGGCCGTCGTCCCGCTGCTGGGCGGCGCGGAGCGGTGGACGGTGGTGCACGCGCGCCACCGCGGCGGCGACCCGGTGGACCCGCTCACGGCCGGGGCGCTCGGTGCGGCCCTGGGCTCGGCACTGGTCGACGCGGGCCGGGGCGGCGCGGCGGTACGGGTGCTGGTACCCGGCGACGACCGGATCACCCCGCAGCCCGGCTGGACGCTCGGCGCCTCCGCCCCCGCCGCGATCACCGCACTGGACACGGCCGACACCCAGGCGGCACGCGCTCTCGGCCGCGCGGAGGCGACCCGCACCCCGCTGGCCCACCACCACACGGACACCGGCCGCGGCCTCGCCGCCCTGGTCCCCCGCGAAGCCGCCGAGGCCCACGCCCGCACCCTGCTGGCCCCGCTCACCGAACCCCTCGCCGAAACGCTGCGCTGCTGGCTGAGCCTGCACGGCAGCTGGGACCGCACGGCGACCGCCCTCCGCGTCCACCGCAACACGGTCCGCCAGCGCATCGGGCGGTGCGCGGTGCTGCTGGGGGCGGACCTGGACGACATGGACGTACGGACGGAGCTGTGGTTCGCGCTCCGGCAGGGGTGATCGGGGGCGTCGCACACCCGCGGACCGCCTGGCCCCGGACCCGGCACGGCTGTTTAAGCCCGTCCCGTGACGAGACACGGCTGGGGCTCGCGCCGCAGATGACGTACCTGATGGACACCGGGCGCTCTCCCACCTACCGGCGCTACGGACTGCGGGCGACCCGCAAGGACGACGCGACCTGGGCGTTCGAGACGGGTCTGGACTGCGTGCCGGACGGGATCGCCGCCCGGCTAGGCATCTGAGGGTGACCCCCGAACGGCGAGCGGAGCAGCGGGACAGCCGACGGGCGGGCGCGGGGACAGCGGCCGGCGCACTCCCCGTCGGCGTGCTCAGCATCACCCTGGACAGTGCCGGTGACCGGCGGGTAACTTATAACCATGGCTGAGCAAGCGCTTAGCCGAGCCGAGCGAAGTCGACCAGGGAGGCACCCCGTGCGCCGTACGGTATTCAACGAGGACCACGAGGCGTTCCGGGAGACCATCCGCGCCTTCATCGCGGCCGAGGTCGTGCCGGTGTACGACGAGTGGTTCGCCGCCGGCCAGACGCCGCGTGACTTCTACCTCAAGCTCGGTGAGCTGGGCGTCTTCGGAATCAACGTGGCCGAGGAGTACGACGGCGCGGGCATCGACTCGCACAAGTACGAGGCCGTCATCTACGAGGAGACCGCCCGTGCGGGCGTGTCCTTCGGCGGCTCCGGGGTGCACACCCTGCTCGGCCTGCCCTACATCAAGATGCTCGCCACCGACGAGCAGAAGAAGCGCTGGCTGCCGAAGTTCACCTCCGGCGAGGAGATGTGGGCCCTCGCGATGACCGAGCCGGGCACCGGCTCCGACGTCGCGGGCATGAAGACCACCGCCAAGCTCTCCGAGGACGGCACGCACTACGTCCTCAACGGCGCCAAGACCTTCATCACCGGCGGTGTGCACGCCGACCGGGTCATCGTGTGCGCCCGTACCTCCGCTCCGCGCGAGGACGACCGCCGCTTCGGCATCTCGCTGTTCGCCGTGGACACCAAGTCCGAGGGCTACTCGGTCGGCCGCAAGCTCGACAAGCTGGGCCTGAAGGTCTCCGACACCGCGGAGCTGGCGTTCGTCGACGTCAAGGTCCCGGCCGGGGACCTCCTCGGTGCGGAGAACAAGGGCTTCGGCTACCTCGGCACCAACCTGGCCTCCGAGCGCTGGGGCATCGCCTTCGGCGCGTACGCGCAGGCCGCGGCGGCTGTCCGGTTCACCAAGGAGTACGTGCTCGACCGCACCGTCTTCGGCAAGTCCGTCGCCTCGTTCCAGAACACCAAGTTCGAGCTGGCCGCCTGCCAGGCCGAGGTGGACGCGGCCCAGGCCGTCGCCGACCGGGCGATGGAGGCGCTGGACGCCGGTGAGCTGACCGCGGCGGAGGCCGCCTCCGCGAAGCTGTTCTGCACCGAGGTCGCGCACCGGGTGATCGACCGCTGCCTCCAGCTGCACGGCGGCTACGGCTTCATGAACGAGTACCCGATCGCCCGCCTGTACGCGGACAACCGGGTCAACCGGATCTACGGCGGCACCAGCGAGGTCATGAAGTCGATCATCGCCAAGTCCATGGGCCTGTAGAGCGGCTACGTTCTCTCCATGAGCACCGCACGCGATCCCCTGCTCGACCTGCTCCAGCTGCTCGACCTGGAACAGATCGAGCGGGACATCTTCCGGGGCACGAGCCGTTCGGCGCTCGTGCCCCGCGTCTTCGGCGGTCAGGTCGCGGCCCAGGCGCTGGTCGCCGCGGGCCGTACCGTGCCCGCCGAGCGGAGCGCCCACTCGCTGCATTCGTACTTCCTGCGGGCGGGCGACCCCGGCGCGCCGATCGTCTACAGCGTCGACCGCATCCGGGACGGGCGCTCCTTCACCACCCGGCGGGTCGTCGCCGTCCAGCACGGGCAGCCGATCTTCCACCTCTCCGCGTCCTTCCAGACGTACGAGGCGGGCCTGGAGCACCAGGCGGACATGCCGGCCGCGCCCGACCCGGAGACGCTGCCCACGGCCGCCGAGATGCTGCCGCGCTACGCGGACCGGTTCAGCGCCCCCGGTGTCGTGGACCGGCTCATCGAGGCGCGGGCGGCGGTCGATCTGCGGTACGTGGACGCTCCGCCGTTCGGCACCGTCGGGGAATCGCGCGAGCCGCGCTCGCAGGTGTGGTTCCGTACCAACGGCAAGCTGGCGGACGACCCGCTGCTGCACGTCTGCATGGCGACGTACGTCTCCGACATGACGCTGCTCGACTCGGTGCTGCTCGCCCACGGGCGCGGCGGCTGGGCGGTCGGTGACGTGGTGGGCGCGAGCCTGGACCACGCGATGTGGTTCCACCGGCCGTTCCGGGCCGACGAATGGCTGCTGTACGACCAGGAGTCGCCGTCCGCGTCCGGCGGGCGCGGGCTGGGCCAGGCCCGTATCTACACGCAGGACGGCCGCCTCGCGATCACCGTCATCCAGGAGGGCCTCGTCCGGGTCCCCCGGAAGGTCTGAACAGTCCCCCGGAAGGACTGAACGGGCCCCGCGGCGCGCGTCGGACATGCCCGGCCCGGCTGCGGACATACTCCCCACCATGAGTGACGAGAAATCAGCGGGTGGGGAGTCCACGTTCACGGTCATCGTCGCCGCGTGCGCCAACCTCGGCATCGCCGTGGCGAAGGCCGTCGCGGGGGTGATCAGCGGATCGAGCGCGATGCTCTCCGAGGCGGCGCACTCGGTTGCCGACACCGTCACCGAGGTGCTGCTGCTCACCGCGCTCAAGCGCAGCGAGAAGCCCGCCGACGAGGACCACCCGCTGGGCTACGGCCCCGAACGGTACATCTGGGCGATGCTCGCCTCCGTCGCCACCTTCGTCGGCGGCGCGGTCTTCTCGCTGTACGACGGCATCCACACCCTCATGGAGGGCGAGGATCTCGGAGATCCGCTGATCTCGTACATCGTGCTCGGCATCGCCTTCCTGCTGGAGGGCTACTCCCTGCGCACCGGGCTGCGCCAGGTCCGGGGCGAGGCCGCCCGGCTGGGCGCCGCCCCCGCGCGCTACCTCCGCCGCACACCCGACACCGCGGTCAAGGCCGTGGTGATGGAGGACTCGGCGGCCCTGGTCGGACTGCTGCTCGCCGCGGGCGGACTGCTCGGCGGCCAGCTCTCCGGCTCCGGTGTGTGGGACGGGGTCGCGTCGGTCCTGATCGGTGTACTGCTCGTGTACGTCGCCTGGGTGCTCGGCCGCTCCAACGCCCAGCTGCTGATCGGGCGTCCGGTCCCGCAGTCGATGCGGACCGGGATGCGGGAGGAACTGCTCTCGGTGCCGCACATCATCGAGGTTCTGGAGCTGACCACCCTCATCCAGGGGCCGACCGAGATCCTGGTCGCCGCGAAGGTCGACTTCCGGGACGTGGCCAGTGCCGAGCAGGTGGAGTGGGCCTGCGAGGAGGCGGAGCAGCAGTTGCGGGAGCGGTATCCGTCGATCCGGCGCGTCTATCTGGACCCGACGCCGGGGGCGGCACAGCGCCGCCGTGCCCGCACCGTCGGGGGGAGTCCAGTGGTCGGGCCCGGCGACGGGGAGGGCAGCGGGGACGGCGGAGGGCTGTTCACCGACCGCCTGGAGGACTGAGTTACGCCGCCGGGGCCGCGGTCCCGGTTCGGCTGTCAGACCGCGGTCCCCGCCTCCGTCACCACGTCGTGGCGAGCTGGGCCGCCACCGCGGCGAGCACGACGAGAGCGACGTTGAGGCCGGTCTCCTTCACCTCGCTCCGTGACAGGTGCAGGGCGGTCGCCAGCACCTGGAGGACCAGGAGGCCGATCGCGGCCGCCATCGCGAGGCCGGGCGCGATCCCGGTGAGGGGCGGCAGTACGAGGCCTGCTGCACCCAGGATCTCGACGGCGCCGATGGCCCGGACCAGCCCCATCGGGACCGTGTCCACCCAGCCCATCATCGGCGCCAGCCGCTCCTTCGACTGCACGGCCTTCTTGCCGCCGGCGTACAGGTAGAAGACTCCCAGCAGCCCGGCGACGATCCAGTAGGCGATCTCCATACCCGTCTCCTCCGTCAGTGGTTACGACTTGTCCGTAACCACATGGTCGGTGACTATGAAGACGCTTACAAAAGGCACACCGGTGTGCCTGGCGAACAGGAGCCGTCAATGTCGAAGTACCGCGACAGCTGCCTCATCCGCGGCGACGGCGGCCGGGCGATCCGGGGCATCCTGGACCGCGTCGGTGACAAGTGGACCCTGCTGGTGGTGGCCACCCTGGACGGTGGGCGAATGCGGTTCACCGAGCTCCAGCAGCGCATCCCGGGGATCTCGCAGCGCATGCTCACCCGTACCGTCCGGCACCTGGAGCGCGACGGCCTGGTGATCCGCACGGCGTTCCCCGAGGTGCCGCCGCGCGTCGAGTACGAGCTCACCGCCACGGGGCGCACCCTGATCGAACCCGCCGTGAAGCTGGCCGAGTGGGCCGTCGACAACAACCCGGGCATCGAGCGGAACCAGGCCGCCTACGACTCGGAGCACTCCTGAGTGTGTGAGAGCGCCGCCGGTCAGAGCAGTCCGGCCGCGTCCAGCAGGTACTCCGTCATCGGGTCGTAGAACCGCGGGTCCAGCACGTGGTCGTCCAGCGGGACGGCCACCTGGAGGGTGCCCTCGGCCTCCCCCAGGAACAGCGCCGGGTCGTTGCAGTCCGCGTAGCCGATGGCGTCGAGACCACGCTGCGCCGCACATCCGGCCCAGCCGTGATCGGCGACGACCAGGTCGGGCATGGGGCGCCCCTCCCGCTCCAGGCCGTCCAGGATCGCCGCCATCGGGGCCGGGGAGTGGGTGTGCCATAGCGTCGCGCCGCGCTCCTGGACGGCGACGTCCGCGAACTGGAAGACCATGCCCTCGTCCGCCATCAGCCCGGACGGGATCCGGACGATCTCGCAGCCTGCGGCCCGCAGGGCGGCCGCTGTCTGCCGGTGGACGTCCAGGAGCCCACCCGGGTGACCGGTGGCGAACAGCACCCGCTCCGAGCCGTCGGCCGCCTTGCGCAGCCTGGCCGCCGCCCGGTCCAGGGCGTCGACGGTGAGCTCGGGGTCGATGGTGTCCTGGCCGAACCGGTGCTCCGGGTCATCGCTGACCCCGCAGCGCTCGGCCATCACGGCCAGCACGTCCTGCTCGTCACGCCACCGGTCACCCAGCTCCAGGCCCAGCCAGAAGTGGCGGTCGCCGTTGGCTAGCTTGCGGTAGTGGGAGAGGTTGTTGTCGCGCGGGGTCGCGACGTCTCCGGCTATACGCGTACGGACGAGTTGTTCGACGAGGGCGGCACGGCTGGGTATCGGCATGAACCCATTGTGCCGTCAGGCGTGCGCAGTGTGCCGTTCGCTTGAGGCATCGAGCTGCCTGGGGGAGGCGAACGGTCCGCCGGGAGCGCCGCCCCGGAGCTTCCGCACGGCCTTCTCGGAGCGCTGGATCTCCGTTGACCTGCGGCGGAGGTCAACGTGCTGGCGCGGGGACCGGTCCGGTCGAGTAGGTGATCCGCTCCAGGTGGTAGTACCGCGCTGTGCAGGGGGCCGGCCAGGCGCTGCGGCCGTGGTTCCCGAACGGGTCGCGCATCTGCCCCACGGAGGCCGGCACGTACGGCAGGACGTCTGCGCCCCCGGCCGCCTTCTGGCGCAGCCATCGGTCCTGCCGGTCCCAGTGCCCGGCCCGTACGTCCATGTCGTGGGCCAGGCTCGTCAGCGGCACGAACAGCCCCACGCAGACTGCCGCGCAGAGCACCGCCGCCGCTCCCGTGACGAGGGGAACGGCGGCGGTGCCCCGCGCGCGGGTGCGCAGGGCGCTGCCGAGCAGGGCGCCGAGTCCGGCGAGGAGCAGCACGAGCAGGAGAAGGTAGTCGTTCCAGGTGCGGGTGCCGTACGTCATCATGTTGTGCTCGAAGGCCGGGAGGGTGACGAGCGTGCAGAGGTACCCGGACACCAGGAACGCCGCCACCACCGCCAGCGCCGGGAGCAGCGGCCGGCTGCGCAGGGGCCCGTCTGCGGCCGGGCCGCTCTCGCGCAGCAGCAGACCCAGCAGGACGCCGACGGCGAGCGCGCCGAGGTAGGTCCAGGTGGTGAGGACGGTCCCCAGGATGTCACCGAAGGTCCGCAGCGCGTCGGCCAGCGATCCGGTGTCGACGACGGACGTGGCGCCGGTGCCGAACCGGTCCCGGCGGTGGCGGGAGCCGGGCGAGGTGTAGATGACGACCAGCCCCGCCACCAGGGCGGCCAGCGCGACGCCGCACCAGAGCCGGGTGCGGGCGCGGCCTGGGCCCGGCCGCGACCGGAGGCTGAGCAGCAGCACGGTGCAGAGCAGGACGCCCGTGACGATCGACGTCCCCTCGGAGAGGGTCCCGATGAACAGGCCGGCCACGGTGGCGGCGCACAGCGCGAGGATCCGCCCCCGGCGCGACCGGGCCCGCAGCAGCGGGATCACCGCCGCGGCGGCCAGGGCCGGGGCCACGGTGTGCGAGACGGAGGAGGCCGGCCAGTAGAACGTCTTGTACGTGTTGGGGGTGGCGAAGAAGAACACCGCGGCCGTCATCGACGCGACGAGCAGCGGCACCCCGCGCGGCGCGGTCCGCCCGGCGCTGTGCAGCGCGGCCGGGATCAACGCCCACAGCACGGCCAGGATCAGCAGCCCGCTGACGGCGGCGTACCACTGGTGGCCCGCCACGCCGCCGGCCCCGTAGAGCGCGACCATCAGGGCGTTGGCGATGCGCCCGTTGTCGTGCAGGTAGAACTTCCCGATCATGCCGGAGACGCCTTCGTCGCGCAGGACGGGCAGGAAGCACCAGTCGTCGCCGCCCGGCCGCACCAGTCCGCCGATCCAGAAGGACGCGGCGAGCAGGGCCAGCGGGAACACGGCGAGCACGGCCGCCCAGAGCGGCATCCAAGGTCCCGGTGTCCTCGGGGGCCGTACGCCGTCCGGGTGGCGGTGGGCGTCCCCCGTCGTCGTCGGCGTCGTCGGCGGGGGGCCCGCCGTTCCCGATGGTTCCGCGGTCATGGATGTGCCGGTTCCCTTCGTGCGGTGCCGCTGTGTGCGGGTGCCGTGCCGGTGGCGCTGCGGGGGGTCAGTCGCCGGGGCGGCCGGTCCGGCCGCCGGGCAGCGGTTCCGGCTGCCGGGAGACGGCCGCGCCGGAGGTGATGGCCCACCGGGCGATCAGGAAGGAGAACGGGGTGGCGAGAATTCCGGCGATCAGCGCGGCGATGTTCTTCCCCATGCCCAGATGGCTCACTCCGAGGTAGAGCAGCGCCCCGGAAAGGACGAGATTGACGAGGCTCGACAGCGGAAATCGGATGAAGGCCCGCCACGTCGGGCTCGTCCGGCAGGTGATGTAGGAGTTGAGCAGGAAGGAGCCGACAATGCTGACGCAATAGCCGATGACGTGGGCGGTCAGATAGGGAATCCAGTGGTTGAGTGTCGCGTAGACGCTCAGATAGACCGCGGTATTGACGACGCCGATCATGGCGAAGGTGATGAACTGGCGCACGGTCCGGGAACGGCCGGTGCCGAAGGCGCTCGCGCCGCCGCCTCTCCCCCGTAACGGCCGGTCCGGTGCGGTGGGAGCGGCGGGGGCGGGCTGCTCGCTGGTCTCCCGGATCAGGTAGTGCGGGCGGTTCTTCGTCTCGCAGTAGATCCGGCCGACGTACTCACCGACGATGCCGAGCGTGGCCAGCTGGATCCCGCCGAGTGCCACGACGGCGGTGAGCAGGGTGGTGTAGCCGGGCACTCCCACGCCGTGGCGTGCCACCTCCACGATGATCCACAGGGCGTACCCCATCGCGGCCAGGGCCATGAGGAGGCCGGCGTAGACGGCGAGGCGCAGGGGGCGGTTGTTGAAGGAGATCAGTCCGTCGATGCCGTAGTTGAGCAGCCGCCTGCTGCCCCACTTCGAGCGTCCGGCCACCCGCTGGGCGTTGTGGTAGGTGAAGCTGGTGGTGTCGAAGCCGATCCAGGAGAAGATCCCCTTGGAGAACCGGTTGGACTCGGGGAGCGCGAGGACGCTGTCGACCGCACGCCGCGACAGCAGCCGGAAGTCCCCCTCGCCGTCGACCACCGAGACGTCCATGAAGTGCCCCATGGCGCGGTAGTAGCAGCGGCTCGCGTACGAGCGCAGGGCCCCCTCGCCCTCGCGGTCGCGCCGGGCGATCACCTGGTCGTATCCGTGCCGGCTCAACTCCATCATGCGGGGCAGGAGTTCGGGCGGGTGCTGGAGGTCGGCGTCCATGAGCACCACCGAGTCCCCGCAGGACATGCGGAGTCCGGCGAGCATGGCGGCCTCCTTGCCGAAATTACGGCTGAAGGCGGTGTACCGGACCCGTTCGTCGACGGCTGCCAGGTGGATCAGTTCGGCACGCGTGAGATCCTCGCTGCCGTCGTCGACATAGCAGACCTCGAAACTCTTCCCGGTCGGTTCGAGGGCGGTGACCAGCGCGCGGTGAAACGCTTTGACGGCCTCTTCCTCGTTATAACAGGGGACGACGATCGATACCTGGCAGTTTTTCATTCCATTCCCCATCAGGCGCGGACCCGACCGATCCGAAGCCTATGTCCGCACCCTGCCGAAACACCTCAGGCGAAAGGGAGTCGCGGGGAAAAGTCGGCCCGGATTCGCGCCCGGTGGCCCGGGGCGCGCTTTCCGGCGCCATGCGGAGCGGCCCCTATTCGGGGAGGCCGGCCCGCGCACCGCCCGCCGCGTCGAAGGCGCCCCGGGCCAGCCGGTGCAGCAGCGCCGCCGTGTCCGTGCGGTCGGGGAGGGCGCCGGGGCGGCCCAGGTCCTGTCCGGAGTCCCCCCGCGG